>JAIBAG010000058.1 GCA_019695305.1 bacterium | reverse complement strand
CATTACCTTGCTCGCTTGCGCCGCAAATCGAAATGCTACAGCAAATCACAGGATATGCTCCGTTACTCCGTCCTCTTGATCATGGCCAAGTGGAATGGTACCTTACCTATCTTAAATTAACAATGCCTACTCGAAATACTGAACTCCTGGACGTTGTCACTTTGCTCCTGACGTAGAATCCCTACGCGGCGTCGCTCGTTCCTAGCCAGGAATTCAGTATTCCAAGTATATACCAAATCTTAATATCTCGCGCATTAAAATAACGGGATTTACAACTAATATCTACATTATAGACTCTCGAAACCCATGGCCGCCGCACCTTCTGCTTTACGATTTAAAATTCCGGATGAAGAACTGGAAGAACTCATCCATAAATATTGTCGCGACTTTACCGAATGGGCGCGGCTGGGGCGATTTGACCCGATCACGGGACGCGATGAGGAAATTGATCAGGTGGTTTTGATTTTGCTGCAAAAGGGGCGCAAAAACGCCGCATTGCTGGCCCCTGCCGGGGTTGGGAAAACCGCGCTCTGTGCCGGGTTGGCGCAAAAAATCGTGGCGGGGGAAGTGCCGGATTACCTGAAAGATGCGCGAATTTTGGAGCTGGATTTGGCGGCAATGTCGGCCGGCACCATGGGCCCGGCAGAGTTTCAGGGCCGTTTCCTGCCGATTTGTAAGGGCATTGCCGAACGCTATCATGATCCGTCTTACCCCAAAGTCGTGCTGTTTATTGATGAAATGCACCAGGTGATGCCGTCGTGTGAAGGGAGTGCCTATAAGGGGTTATCAGAGGTTATGAAACCCTATCTAACCGTGGGCGACCTCCACATTATCGGGGCCACGACACTGGATGAATTTCGTATTTATGTGGCGATTGACCCGGCGATGGATCGGCGGTTTCAGAAAGTTTTCCTCGCCATTCCCAACGTTCCCCAAACCATTCAAATCATGAAGAATTTAAAAGCGGGATATGAGCAACATCATAAAATCACCGTATCTGACCAGGCAATTGAAATCATCGTCAATGCCACCGAAACCCATATGCGCAAACGCAATCAACCCGATAAATCCATCATTATGATGGATGCGGCGATGGCGCATCATGTTAAGAATTATGGTACAGGGGGTGAGCTCAACCTCAACTCCGTTTACTACATGATCGGCAAGGAAACCGGCCTGCATCCCGATGCGATTAAAAAGTAAACCAAGGGCGGCGTTACATTTTCACGCGGCCACTTGGCATGCTGGTTGATCCAGATTTGGCTCGATGCTTATATTTCTCTTATCCATTGCGTCCTGAATTTTTTTGATATCGGATAAAAATACCTCGCGCGCTTGGGCGGCATCAATCAAAAGCGGATTGAATAAAGCTTCATAAAATGCCTGATCAAGAGAGTCTATTAGAGCGACCAAACTTAATTCTGCCTCAGAAACATCCTCACTTTTGAATAAACCTAATATTTTTTCTGTAAATAAATTATGGAAGGCAGCTTCAAGATCTTGCAAAATGACGTACTCATTGCCTTTTATACCGTAGGAAATTCTGAAGTATTTGGCACTCTTTTTCGCTAGTGGAGTCCTGCCATCCAAAGGAAGGGGCGGATAAAAACTTGGGGCTGAACAGTTAATTTGCTTTCGGGATTGGTTGTAATTGTTTTCTTCTTACCGACATTGTCCCTCACCGTCCGCAGATTGCATGATATCGGAAAAAGCGGTTGGTGGTTATTTGGATTGTATATCGGTGCGCCTGTGTTTATGGTTTTTTCTATGCTTTGGGAATCAGTGGGATTAAGCAATGGGGCAACGGCCTGGAGCGTTTAAAAATAAGGGCTTTTCAAACGCGAAAAAAAATGTATGATACACCCGATTTTGAATCAATAACTCAATGATTAAGTGATTCAAGGGGCCGAGGGCCGGCTTAGCACAGCGGTAGTGCAGCGGTTTTGTAAACCGAAGGTCGCGGGTTCAAATCCTGCAGCCGGCACCATTTTCCGAGGGTCTTCCTCTCCGTGGCACACTGGTGGCACAAAAATCAACATGCAATTAAAGCACTCAATCATCACTACAGCTAAATGCCTTTTGTGACATTGAACTGTGCCAACTATGTGCCATGAAAAATGAGCGCTTATTTTATCCATTTGAATATAAAAGGTTTTTGTGGATAAGGGCTTCAGTTTAATTCTCTTATGTTGTGGTTTTTTGCTGTATTTTGTAACGTGCAAACACAGGAAAAAACATGGCTACTATTCAAAAACGCATATCCCAAAAAGGGGAAGTGAGTTTTCGCGTACAGGTGCGCTTAAAAGGGCATCCGACTGAAAGCGCGTCTTTCTCAAGACTATGCCTGTATTGGCTTCGCTGGGGATTGTTTCGGTCGCTTTATCTAAAAAGTTTGTGGTGTCACCTAAGCCGGATTGGATAGAGTCGGTAAACATTTATTGTCAGATTGCAATGCAGCCTGCCAGTAACAAATCACAAACTCTTAAATTTCTCAAATCTCCGGTTGATGAATGGGAGCAAAAAGAAATCGAACGAATTAGACCGGAAAGAGAAGCCGCCTTATCCCATATCAAAATGCAGGAGATTGAGCTTAAAAAGCTATCTAAGACATTGCTAAAAGCAAAGGCTAAGCAAGACGAAATAGAAAATGCAAAAAAAGAAATTCCCGAATTAGAGAGTAAGCTTCGAGAATTAAGAGATAGCCTGCCTATCATTCCGCAATCCTATACCACGGATGTGACCTCGGAATCTTTGGCAACTCTTTTGGATGAGCAAAAGGGAATAGTAGCCATAATATCAGATGAGGGCGGCGTAACTGAGGTTCTGTCAGGTCTTTACAGTAACGGCAGCGCGAATGTGGATATCCTTGTGGAATACATTAAAGCAAATCCTAAACTTAGAGGAAAGCAAACTGGTGAGCTGTTGATTGATTCCTTAAGAGAGTCTTACCCCTGCACTCAAAGGTAAAAAAGTGGATACATGACCGATGAAAACCTGTGGCGTTAGTATGAATAATATTCAGCCCTTTAACAGCCTCTCATTACTTCCTTAATTGTGTTTTGGAGCCATGCTTCAATTGCTATTAATTTTGGCACACTCATGGCACACTAATGTGCAAATTTGTGCCACAGAATACAAATTACGACAAAAGATAAAACTTGCTAAACTTATGTTTTTATTATTAAACTGAGTTGTGATGTGTTGTGAGTTTTAGGCTCGTTAATTTTTGTAAACCGAAGCATGGCATGACGGAGTGGATTTTTTAAAGGCGTTGTTTAGAAGGCATTGTTAATTTAAGATAGTTTTAATATATTTGTGTTTTTCTGGGGCTGTCCTTAACCCTGGAGGCAGCCATGTCAAAACTCGAAGTCAAATGTCCAAAATGCAAAGACGGCACATGCGTCAAAG
>JAIBAG010000057.1 GCA_019695305.1 bacterium | reverse complement strand
CTTAAATCTTTGAGTGTGTCGCCGTCCATTTTTATAAATACGGTCAGCTTATCGCCGCACAGCGGATTATGCCCGTCCATGGAGCAGGTACACTCCCCCATGGTTTTAAAGTTACGGGGGTTTTTGGAGTGATCAATGATCACTTGCTGATATAATTCGCGTAAGTCAGACATGTTTCGTGCGTTCGTAAGATCGTGCGTTCGTGTGTTCGAAAAAAACACGAATACATTTTTTTAAGCAAACATTTTAATAACTTTTTTAATTCCGGCTATCAAACTGTCAACATCCTCTTGTGTATTATAAAGAGCAAACGAGGCCCGCGCTGTGGCCGGAATTTTGTAATAATCCATCACGGGTTGTGCACAGTGATGCCCCGCTCTTATAGCAATGCCTTCCATATCTAAAATAGTTCCAATATCGTGAGGGTGCACCCCTTGAATAACAAAAGAAATAACCGACGCTTTGTGAGAAGCGGTGCCGTAAATTTTTACTTCCTTAATTTTTTCCAATGTCTGGGTTGCATACTGAAGTAATTCTTCTTCATGTTTTACAATCGCTTTACGATCCAGTTTTTTTAAATAATCCATAGCCGCCGCTAAGCCAATGGCACCAGCTATATGGGGCGTTCCGGCTTCAAAGCGATAGGGGGGATCGTTATATACCGTCTTTTCAAAACTGACGGTTTTAATCATATCGCCACCACCCTGATAGGGAGGGAGCTCTTTTAAAATTTCTTCACGTCCCCACAAGATACCAATGCCGGTGGGGCCGTACATTTTGTGACCGGAAAAAGCATAAAAATCGCACCCGAGTGCCTGCACATCAATTTCAAAATGGGGAATAGCTTGGGCACCGTCGATCAGAACTTTTGCTCCAGCTGCATGAGACAGTTTGGTCATTTCCACCACAGGATTAATGGTGCCCAAAACATTAGACACATGCACGATGGACACTAACTTAGTCCGCGGCGACAGTTTAGCTTTAAAACTATCCAGCGGAATTTCACCGGCGTCATTCATGGGGGCTACAACAAGTTTGGCGCCTGTTTTTTCACACACCATCTGCCAGGGAACAATGTTGGAGTGATGTTCGATGGCAGTAATGAGAATTTCATCGTCTTTTTGAAAGGGAAAAGTGCTGGCTACAAGATTGATGGATTCCGTCGTGCCACGGGTAAAAATAATTTCGCGTTCGCTTTTTGCATTAATAAATTGTGCTGCAACTTTGCGGGCGCCTTCGTACATCAAGGTAGCTTTTTCGCTTAATTCATACACGCCGCGGTGTACATTAGCGTAAGATTTTTCGTAAAAACTACGCTCCGACTCAATCACAAAAGCGGGTTTTTGCGTGCTGGCACCATTATCTAAAAACACCAGATCTTTGCCGCGCATTTTTACGGAAAGTTGGGGGAAATCTTTTTTTATGGCACTGGCGTTAAACATTGCCGGCCTCCAGCATACTGCCGATTGGCAGTTTTTGGTTTAAGAGCTTGTGGGTGGTATCACGCAGTTCTTTATTTTCGATCTTATCCAAAACATCGTGAGCAAACGCATAGGTTAAAATATTGATGGCTGTTTTCTCATCCAGGCCACGCGAGCGCAGATAAAACAAAGAATTTTTATCCAGCTGTCCCACTGTAGCGCCGTGACTTGCTACTACATCGTCATTATAAATTTCCAAATCGGGTTTGGGGCTAATCGCCGCATCTTTTGAGAGTAAGAGATTTTTATTAATTTGATGCGCTACGCATTTGGCGGCTTTGGGGTGAATGACCGCACGTCCTGTAAAAACGCCCTTAGAATGGCCATCCATAATCCCCTTAAAAAAGAGATGGCTTTCGGTGCGGCTGGTTAAATGATCCACTTTAACATTGTGGGTTAAACTTTTATCGTCATTTCCCAAATACAAGCCACTTAAATGGCACACAGCGCCTTCTTCTTTGAGTTTGGCGTTAATATCCAGATTATGCTTTTTGGAACCAAACGAGAGAGTAAAGAGATTTAATGTCGAATTCCTATTTTGTTCGGCAATAATGGTGGAGGAAGCTTGCGAAGTATCGTTTTGATTTTGAACTAAGCCCACGGTTAAATGAGAAGAGGGGTCTAATGCAATATTCAGATTTAAATTATTAAATGATTTTTCGTTTTGGGGATAATGAATAAGTACTGTGCCGCAGGCGTTGGGCGCGGTTTTAAGTGTTAAAACGGCGGTAAAATTTTCGTCGCTCGTGGGTTCAAGCGTCACAATCACAGGCGCATCTTCTACTTTGGAAAATTCCAAGGCATACTCTTTGCCATTATTAGGTTGTATGCTTAAAGCCATCCGTACCCCTTGGCTTCTAGCTCTAAGGCCAGTTCTTTGGTTCCCGATTTAATAATTTGGCCGCCCGAGAGCACATGCACATAGTCGGGCACAATGTAATCGAGCAGGCGTTGATAATGCGTGATGAGAACAATGGCGCGATCAGCTGCTTTAAGGCTGTTTACACCCTGAGCCACAACTTTAAGGGCATCGATATCTAAGCCCGAATCGGTTTCGTCCAAAATAGCAAGAGTAGGGTCTAAAACCGCCATTTGAAAAATTTCATTTCTCTTCTTTTCGCCACCGGAGAATCCTTGATTAACAGGGCGTGAGAGAAAGCTTTCGTTTAACTCCACAACTTTCATTTTCTCTTTGGCGTATTTTAAAAAATCCATCGCATCCATTTCGGATTCGCCCTTGTTTTTGCGGATGGCGTTAAAAGCAGCTTTTAAAAAATACAAATTATTAACCCCGGGAATTTCTACAGGATATTGAAAACCTAAAAAGATACCTTTCCAGGCTCTTTCCTCAGGGGATAAAAGAGTTAAGTCTTCGCCTTTGTATAACACAGTACCACTTTTGATGGTGTAGTCGGGTTTGCCTGCTAAAACACCGGCTAGGGTACTTTTACCAGAGCCATTAGGGCCCATGATGGCATGTACTTCGCCTGGATTCACAGTTAAGCTTAAGCCTTTTAAAATTTCCTTTTTATCAATGCCTGCTTTTAAATTTTTAATTTCTAGTATCGGTTTCATAAACTATCCAACAGCTCCTTCAAGTGATACGCCTAATAACTTTTGTGCTTCCACGGCAAATTCCATGGGGAGCTCTTTAAATACTTCTTTGCAAAATCCATTCACAATCAAATTAACAGCATCATCCGGGCTAATGCCGCGGCTGGTGCAGTAAAAGAGTTGGTCTTCACTAATTTTACTTGTTGTGGCTTCGTGTTCTACCTGTGCGCTTTTGTTTTTTACATCAATATACGGAAACGTGTGGGCACCGCATTTATCACCCATGAGTAATGAATCGCACTGTGTGTAATTGCGGGCGCCTTCGGCGCTTTTTTGAATTTTAACTAAACCGCGATAGGTGTTTTGCCCTTTTCCCGCGGAAATTCCTTTCGACACGATCGTCGATTTTGTGTTTTTACCAATATGAATCATCTTGGTACCGGTATCGGCTTGCTGGCAATTGTTGGCTAGGGCCACCGAGTAAAATTCGCCTACCGAGTTATCGCCAGCCAAAACACAGCTGGGGTATTTCCAGGTAATGGCCGATCCGGTTTCAACCTGTGTCCACGAAATTTTAGAATTTACACCCGCACATTTTCCGCGTTTGGTTACAAAATTATAAATACCGCCTTTGCCATCTTTATCGCCGGGGTACCAGTTTTGAACGGTAGAATATTTGATGGTGGCATTATCCATAGCCACCAGTTCTACCACGGCTGCGTGCAATTGATTTTCATCGCGCATGGGAGCCGTGCAACCTTCCAAATAACTTACATAACTTCCTTCATCGGCAACAATCAGCGTGCGTTCAAACTGGCCGGTGTTGGCTTCGTTAATGCGGAAGTAGGTAGAGAGCTCCATGGGGCATTTAACGCC
>JAIBAG010000056.1 GCA_019695305.1 bacterium | reverse complement strand
GAATAAATAAGAGGTGAAGCAAAAAGAAGATTGGGGAAAAGAAAAGCGAGAAACAAAATCCATAAATGACGCATGCTATCTCCTAACTCCCCCTTTGCTTGTTGTGTATTGAATGTTTATTATGAACACAAATGAATTATAGAAATAACAAAAAATAGTTGAGAAGCAGCGCGTTAAATGGACAAAATATAGGATAAGAAATTATCCAAAATATAAAAATACGTTTAAAGATGGTTCCCCGCTTCCGCGGGAATGACAACGATGTTAATGTTTAAAGTGGCGATTGCCCGTAAACAGCATCACCATGCCGTGTTCGTTGGCGGCGTTAATCACTTCTTCATCTTTTACCGATCCACCAGGCTGAATAGCCGCTGTAATACCGGCGCGCGCTGTTTCGTCTAAACCATCACGGAACGGAAAAAATGCATCGGAAGCCACAACAGCACCTTTTAAATTAGCTTCGTGCCCATTGGCTTTGGCTTTCATGATGGCAATTTTAACTGAGTCTACACGGCTAGTTTGGCCGGCACCCATGCCAATGATTTGTTCGTTTTTTGTAAAGAGAATAGCGTTTGATTTAATGTGTTTTACAACCTTCCAGGCAAAATCAAGCTCGTCTTTATCAGTCTGAGTGGGTTCTTTTTTAGTTACCACTTTGCACGACCCAATATCGGTAATATGCGTGTCTTTATCCTGCACCAAAATGCCACCATCAATACGTTTGATATCAAGGCCTGCCGGCTTTTCGTTAAATCCATCTAAAGTCATAAGGCGCAGATTTTTTTTAGCGCCTAAAATCTGCATGGCTGCATTTGAAAAAGACGGAGCAATAATGCATTCAAAAAAAGTTTCACCAATAGCTTTAGCGGTGTCTTCGTCTACTTCACGGTTTAAGCCGATAATTCCACCAAAAGCGGAAACAGGGTCGGAAGCTTTGGCACGGATGAACGCATCGCTGATATTTTTACCAACAGCTGCCCCGCAAGGGTTTGTATGCTTAATAATAACGCAAGCGGGCTTCGTAAATTCGCGCACACACGCAAGAGCGGCTTCAAGATCAATAAAATTATTAAACGAAAGTTCTTTCCCCTGTAATTGCCTGGCTTTTGTGAGAGCGCCCTTGGAAGCCTGCACATCGCGATACGCACAGGCTTTTTGATGCGGGTTTTCGCCGTAGCGTAAATCCTGCAGTTTTTCAAATTGCAGGGTGAGTTTATCGGGAAAAACATCTCCTCCTATTTTAGGAGTAAGATAAGCGGCGATGGCGCTATCGTAAGCGGCTGTTGTTTGAAACACTTTTACCGCCAGTTTAAAATTGGTGTCGGTAGAAATAACACCGTTATTTTTATCAAGCTCTTCGGCTAAACAAATATAATCGCCACTATCCACCACTACGGTTACATCCTGATGATTTTTTGCAGCAGCACGCAACATGGTAGGGCCGCCGATATCGATATTTTCTATAGCGTGGTCTAGGCTGCACTTGGGATCGGCTACCGTTTTTTCAAACGCGTATAAATTAACAATCACCATGTCGATATTTTTAATGCCCAAACGTTTCATATCGGCCACGTGAGAGGGATTGGAACGGATTCCCAACATACCGCCTTCAATCATGGGGTGGATGGTTTTTAAACGGCCATCCATCACTTCGGGGCTTCCGGTGTAATCAGATACATCAATTACTTTTAATCCCGCTTCGCGTAACACCTTGGCAGTGCCACCGGTGGAGAGAATTTCAACATTGTGTTTGGCCAGCACCTTACAAAAATCTACCACACCGGTTTTGTCGGTAACACTCACAATAGCACGTTCAATTTTAGGCATAATCTTCTAATTCCCTTTCAAGCTCATTAAACCAAAGAGCGATTTGATATCGTCATCGGTAATATTAACACCCGCACCCATAAACCAGTCTGGATCCTGCTTTTTATTTAGAAAATCATCCATACCACCCAGCAAATACACGCTTTTGGTAACATTGACTGTTCCCATTGCTTTTAAGTGAGGCTTTTCACCGTGTTTCGTTTCAAGATCAAAGGCCGAAAATTTCATTCCTACGGGGCCATAATCATAATCTACGCCCACACCGCCGCTCGATTCAATAAGCCCACCACGCAAAGTGAAATCGTAAAACTTTTTAGCCAACTGTGCCGACACTAAAAACGAATCGTTATCTACTTTTTCTTTTTCTTCGGTAACCACGCTGGTAGTGCCACCCGAGGTAATGGTGGAGGTAACGGTAGAATGCTTAGAGTCGGGAGCCGGATCGTCTACAAATTCAAACAAAAAATATTTGTCGGGCTTTGGTTTTAACGCCAGCGACACATAATTTTTAAACTGTGCTGTATTCCCCAAATATTCGGTATGGTAACCTAAATCAACACGCAACTTATTAGCACCACCCAAAAGACCATTTAAATTATCAAGCGATTCGTTAATTTTATTGGCAGTTTCATCATCATTAAGAAGTTTGCCAACAGTCCCTTCCCCGTTACGCATTTTTGCAGTAACAACATTCAGGTTATCTAGTGTCCCGTCAACATTACTCATATTGCGCGCCACCATCAGATTCATGTTTTCGGCTAACGCTTTCATGTTTTCAATAATAGAATTAAGATTTTGCTGATTTTTTACCGTAATCTCGCGTAATACAGCGGTAATGGCTTTAACATCTTCGGCTACTGCACCCACCTGCCCCATAATGGAGTTCATATCACCAGAATTACTGGCGGTAGCAATAAGCGAATCTTCTTTCAACTCATCACCTTGGGCTACAGCACCTCGTTGAAATAATTCAACATAGGTATCACCTAAAAACCCAATGGTTTTAATGCGAGCTTCCACGTTTTTAGAAATTTTAACCGAGTTTTTAATTTTAAGTTCTAACTGGGCCTGATTGGTATTTGATAAACTAATATCACTCACCCAACCCACCTGAATACCCGATACAAGAACCGGTGTTTTTTTGGTAATACCGGTAGCTTCGTTAACATTAAGGTATAAAGTATAAGATCCGCCCGGAGAAAGTGAAGTGCTCGATACGCGGAGCGTGACATAGGCCAAAACCAAAAGCGTGGCAAAAACAAAAAAACCCAAGCGCACCTGAGGCGTCATTTTAAAGGTCATGGGCAAAAGTTCTACTGGTATAAAAGGTAAGTGGCAAGAAGAAAAGATGAGAATTAGAGAAGAGTAACCCACCTCTGTCTCCTCCCTTACTTTAAGGGAGGAGGACTTGATTACAAAACTTTGTGAGAACGTCCCTCCCCCTTAAAGTAAGGGGGAGGCCAGGAGAGGGTTATTCCCAAGTTTGAAATTAATTCTTTCAAAATGAATATCGTAATTACTTATTTTAGGGAGTTTTAAAGTGTAAAGGGGGTCCGAAAACATTTCGAACCCCCTCTACTGTTGGGGTGGAAAAAACTTTACCAGGTTATCTTGTTCTTCTCTTCATCCACACTGGCGTGCAAACCTTCAAAAGGCGACGGCGTATCCATTACCGGTTTTGTACACGGCGTTTCGGCGTAATCACATTTTTCAAGTTTTACAATTTCGTAGGTATCGTCGCAGTGTTGTTTATAGAGTTTCTGGTAGGATTTTGTTTTAACGTTAAAATCTTCGCATTGAGTGGCCATGCTTTCGCACAGCATGGGATCTTTCACTTTTTTAAGATCCCCTTTTACAGTATCGGCAAGCCCTGCAAAAATATCGATCTGTTCTTTTAAATTGCCACATTCATTAGAACCAGGAGTAAGACTATCTACATCCACATCATCCTGGGCCATTTCGGCGGCCATGCCTACAGGCGATAATAAAAGCAGCAGTGCTAAAAGCCATTGTTTCATAAAAAACTACTCCCTCACTCCTTACTAATTCAAACCCCATGCCAAACCAGCCATCCTCAGCATAAAAAAAAATTAATAGTTTCAATAAGTTATTTATTTGACTTTAATAAAGCCATAAGAAACCATGTAAAAAAAATGATGCTCCGGAAAAACAGGAATTTAATTTTGATAAACAAGAAAACCCCCTATGAAACTAATTTTTGCGATTT
>JAIBAG010000055.1 GCA_019695305.1 bacterium | reverse complement strand
TGGCTAACTCGTCATCTAAGGCTGGTAAATCCTTGGCATGCAAGGCATGGAGAGTAATATCAAAAGTGGCCTTTTTACCGGCTAATGTTTTTTCATTATAATTTTCGGGGAAAGTAATTTCAATTTGACGTGCCTCACCAACATTCATCCCTTCCATTTTGTCTTCAAATTCTTTTAAAAAACGTCCGGCGCCATATTCCAGCATAAATCCCTTGGCTTCACCACCTTGAAACGGAACACCATTTACCTTACCTAAAAAGTCGATCGTGGCGGTTAATCCTTTTTCAATAGTTTTTTTGTCATCAGCAGGTTTTAAACTGGCCTTACCTTCCTGAATTCTTTTAAGTTCGGCATCTACTGCATCTTTTTCAATTTTTACTTCTTTCTTTTTAAGAGGAATTTCCAAATAATCTTTGGGCTCAATATCGGGCTTTACTTCAACTTCTACCGAATAGTTAAATTCTTTTGTGCGATTAAGCTCGGGCAAATCAAACTTGGGCTGCAAAATAGGGTTAATCTGGTTTTCGGCACAGGCTTCGGCAAAAGTTTTTTCTACCAAAAAATTAAGCGTTTCCATGTGCAGGTCTTGGCCGTAGTATTTGTCTAAAATTGCATCGGGCACTTTACCTTTGCGAAAACCCTTAATAGCGGCTTTTGAGCGTACTTTGTTGTAGGCTTTTTTATACGACTCTTCCACCTGATCCACAGGAACGGAGAGTTTAATTTTCTTTTTAGTAGAACTTAAGTTTTCAATATTAGCTTTCATAAATACCTCTATTTAAGCAATTCATCGAGTTTACCAGTAGATTCAAGCTCTGATAATTCCTGAAATCCCCCGATGGAGCGATTGTTAATAAAAATTTGGGGAACAGTACGCTGTCCGGTGGTTTTTACTAACCATTCCCGTTTGGCTGCGTCACCATCCACTTTTACTTCGTTAAACGTAACACCCTTTTGCTTAAGCAAGCTTTTAGCAGCCGTACAATAAGGGCAATAGCCGGTTGTATATACATCCACAGTGGCCATAAAGGGGAGTTCTTATAGTAAATGCGTTATAAAAGGCTAGTATAAAAAAACCAGGGAGCGAATGGAGGGGGTGACGCTAACCTCTATAATAATCCGGGCAAAAAAAAACCCCTCCCGGTAATAAGGGAGGGGCTTTTTAAAAATAAGGAAACAGCTTTTAGTTGCTTACAGCAATAGTGGCACAATCGGCGCGGTCACTTCCACCCGGATTATCCCCGCCATTGTCTCTTTCTTTGTAGAGAATGGCTTTTACACGTTGCGGTAAACGAACATACTCTTCCGAGTAGGTGTGTTTTGGACCTTTATCTATATCGTTGTTGGGCAAACGGCGCAAAGCACCAGTTTTAGCATTTTGACACCAAGCCGTAATACCATCCATAGCGTCACGTGTGCCACCGTGGTTAGTTACTACATCTTTATAGGCAATACCGGCAAACACTTCGTTTTTATCGCATTCTAAACGTTTGCCAGTTCCGCTTCTGTCGGCTGTATCCAACATAGGATTACCATCAGCACCAACCTTACGGCAGATGGGCCCCAAAGAGTCGGTATAATCCTGACCATTACTCATGTCGGCATACCAAACACCCTGTACGCGGTATCCTGTTGGGCAACATTTATATCCCCACTTCCGATTATTGCCGTCACAATCTCTGTGATAGACGATTTCGCCACCACAAACCGATTGCGCAAAGCTTTGTCCGGAGATTACACCAAATACAACTGCCAAAATGAAAGCATAGGCAAGTTTTTTCATAATTGAATCCTCCTTATGGATTTATTCCCTTTAGTCCCTGACAAAAAAATTGATGATTAGACATCAATTTTTTGATCAGAGACTTATCCCGCTTATCGAGATTTGGGAGTTAAGTGAATAGCACAAGACACCACATTGCTCAAACTAATTTTATATTAATTTAAGGGAGTTACAGGGTTTTGATTATTTTTTCTTCTTTTTAGGCGCTACTTTTTTTGACGCTTTAGAAACAAGAGAGGGCTTTACTTTAGACGCCATTATCGGAGCTGCCCTTTTAGGGGCTTGCTCAGAAAGACGCAAATAAGTTTTCACCATTTGGTTTTTAGGATTTTCCTGTGAGAGCTTAATCCACACTTTACGAGCATCACCCACTTGGCCCAAAGCATAATAAGAAATTCCTAATTGAATTTGAGCTTCGGCATAGGTTGGCTTTTCTTTGGTAATCCGCACAAATTCGGAAAGAGCTTCCTTTTTTTTACCATCTTCACGCATGCAAATACCCATTTTGTTACGGATATCATAAAAATGAGGTGCCAGCCGCAGCGCACGACCATACTCGTTAACGGCATCGGCATATAAACCCACACCGCGATACATATCGCCTACTTCGGCATGTTTATTGGCAAGCTTTCCCTTTACAAAAGGATCAATAGCATCACCCGATTTAGCCGCCATTTTTTTGGATTTCATTACCAATTGCTTGGCTTGGCGGTATTCACCCAAATCGTTATAGAGAACACTTAGGTTAAGAAGCGCTTCGGTGTAGTTGGGATTAATTTTAAGCGCTTTTTCAAACGATTCGATAGCACGCGAAAATTCGCCTGACTGGTGATAGATAACACCCAACATGTTGTACACATCGGCAAATTCACGGTTAGAGGCAATGACCTTTAAAAAAAAGCCCTCGGCCTTTTTATAAGCCTGATTCTTAAAAAAGTTTTTACCCTGTTCAATTAAGTATTTAATATCGGCATCCATAATTTTTAAAGTGCAATCGATAATTCGTCCGATCGTGCGATCGTAATGAATATCGATCATTCATTCCTTAACTTTTTTGAACTTTCGATTTTACCTTTTTTAATAATTCACTTCTTGGATAACGTTCTTCAAAAGCACCAATCACCTTGGCAGCAATATCCTTTTGGTTTGTTTTCAGTAAAGCCTCGGTGAGATAATAAAAACCCTTTTCGTCGTATCCTAAGCCCGGATAATTAACAACAATTTCCTGAAAACGCTGCGCGGCCGACAAATATTCGCCATATTTATAATAAAAACGACCTACATAAAAATGCTTTTTAGCCTGCAGGGCACGAGCGCGGTTGTATTCGGCCTGAGCCTGCGCCGCCATAGGCGACCCAGAAAAGGAACGCACCAAAATTTCCAAATTTTCTACTGCTAAATTTAAATTTTCCTGATCGCGAGAAATAGACTTGGGCATATCTTTTAAATAAGAACGTGCTGTTTGATAATACGCATAGTCCACTTTTTCGTGATAGGGATTGTTTTTAATAAAATCTTGATAACTGTTGGCCGCAAGCAAATATTCTTTTTGGCGAAAAAAATTGTCGGCAATGTAAAGTTCGGCGGTACCCGATAAATCGGAACCGGCATGACGGCTCTTAAAAATTTCCAAACATTCAACAGCCTTTTCAAATTTTTTCTGGCGCGACAACTCGGTACAACGACGCAACTCTTGGTCGACGGTTGCACCAACGGGAGGACGATACGTTTTACCACCGCAAGCCGTTAAAAAAGAAAGCAAAATAAAAATAAGAAATGATAATTTTTTAAGCATGAGCGGGCCGATCGTATTGAATTTAGGCTGATAGTTCAAGGTCTTTTTGGCCCAAACCTTTCTTTAGGGCAACATAGGCTAAACCATCAGCTAAACCCTGCTTATAAGCCTCTTCAACCTTCAATTTATCGCTGGTTACACGGGATACTGCCAATTTTTTGTGAGGAGCAATGAGATCAATAGTAACCCCCTGAGGAGGATTTTCTATCAGATCAATGGCTTCATTGTAATGAGCATAACGGTTTTTAAAAGCCTGTGTCATAGCGCTTTTAGGGTAAAAAAAGTCATGGATCCAGCCGGGAGCTTTAGATGGACTTTTGCGATACCCCATTTCCCTTGTGCCAATCACCACAATATCCGTCGCCCCCTCCTCAAGCGCCTTTTTAACGGGGATAGAAGCCACCATCCCTCCATCAATATAACGTCGGCCATGATGCATTACAGAAGTTCTATACATATAGGGAACTGCACAACTGGCCTTAAGAGCCGTCAAGATATCGTGCTCGCGATTATTAAAATAAAAAGCTTTGCCGGTTAAAAAATCGGTAGCGGCCATATAGAGGGTACTTTTAGAAGCTTTAATTTTGGGAAGATTGAGCGGCACATGTTTCACACACACTTCATCTACCAAAAAATCGATATCCATCACGTTTTTAGTAGAAAGCGAATACTGAAATTTGATGAAATTGCCGTTTAAAAGATAATCAAAGAGAATGGTTTTGTTTTTATGCGTTTCGCCCGCAATAAAATTAGCCCCACAACAGGCGCCGGCCGAAGTGCCAACAACGATATCAAAATGTGGATAGCCATTTTGATACAACATTTCTAAAACCCCGCCCAAATACGAAGAACGGATTCCGCCGCCTTCAAGTACCAATGCTGTCTTTTTCTTTTGCACGCCGCAAACCTTTCAAATGAAAGAGTTTATGTCAATATTGAATTTTTAGCCCGTATACACCGTATACCAACTTTTGCTTTAAACCCTCACTTTAGTCCCCTTTCACTTTTTAAATCCGTTAAAGACTTTTTGTGGGTCAGGGAAAAAACAAATGAAAGGAACTTTATGCGATTTACATTTTTAACCCTGCTGGCCTGCATGAGCTTTATTCATTGCGGGGGGACATCTTCTGATAATGACAGTAAAGTAGATGGATCCGAAACGGAAGCCGCCAATTTTGTGGGGATGCCCAAAAATTATTTCAATATTGAGATGGCCCAAACCTCTCCCGGAATTTATCGTTATGTGATTGTCACCGATCTCACTCATCCTACAATTCAAAACTATCTTGAAAGTGGCTGTTTGTATGTGACGGAGACAAGCACCCGTATTGAAAATGGAGATTATATAGATAGAAGCGGCAGTTTTGCCATAAGTAATGAGGAAGGCGAGATATTTTCGGATTGTCAGTATTTTGGAAATACCAATGAAACGGCCGAAAATATTATGGATCCCGTAAGGGGTGGAATAGTGGCCTATATGGCCGCGCTGTCTTTTCAGGAAAACTGTGAAGGATCAACACAACTTATTGCCAACGACAAGGTGGAACCATGAAAAACTACATCATGATTTTAATTTGCTGCGTCATCCTTCACAACTGTGCCGCAGCCTTGGTAGGCGGGGCTTTTTACAAAAGCTCCAAAACCAAGGAACAGCGTCAGGAATTTATGACTTCATTCCAAAAAACAAACTCGGAACGCCAAGCGGCCGGCTTTAAGCCGCTTGATTGGTGCAGTGAGGTATATAAGTTTGACCCGGGTTGGGCTAATAATGACCCACAATGCAACGCACGTATTAAAGCCTACGAAAAAGGTGATAAAAATGCATTGTCTATTGAAAATTAATGCTTGAATAAAATAACACATTCTCCCATACGGGAGCATGCCAATTTTAAGCGTTCAAAATTTATCCAAATCTTTCGGGGCCCGATTGCTGTTTAGTGGGCTTAATTTTGGAATCGAAGAAAAAGAACGCATTGGATTAATTGGCCCCAATGGAGCCGGCAAGACCACTCTTCTTAAGATTTTAGCCGGCCTTGAAACTCCCGATACAGGCGACGTAGTCACTCAGCGAGGGCTTAAAACAG
>JAIBAG010000054.1 GCA_019695305.1 bacterium | reverse complement strand
AACAATAGAAACCCCCAAAACTTTCCGCTATATTGCTTCTCGGCATGTTATTCAGAGAAATATTTAAAGCTTTTGCGAAAGATGGTTTAGATTACGTTGTTGTTGGGGGGATTGCCGTTAATCTTCACGGTTATGCCCGGATGACGGCCGATTTGGATATTTTTGTTTCATTAAACGATGAAGATGTCTTGAGATTCATTAAAATCGTAAAACGGATAGGGTATGTTCCGCGCATTCCTGTGGCTATTGAGGACTTTGCTGTTGAAGCCAACAGAAAACAATGGATGCTTGAAAAAAACATGAAGGTTTTTTCGGTTGTGAAACCCAATAGTCCCTTGGATCATGTAGATGTGTTGCTGGAACAAATTATCAGTTTTAACGAACTCAAAAAAAATGCCGTGATTATGAAAATGGATGGAATTTCTATCCCTGTGGCCAGTATTTCCCATATGATCAAGCTTAAAAAGCATGCGGGAAGAGATAGGGATCTTTTGGATATCAAGTATCTTGAAAAAATACAGGAGGTTAAAGATGCCAAAAGTAAAAAAAGGAAAAAATAGTGATTCTAATGATATTGATATGGATGACTTAATTTACTTTATGAAATTAAGTGTAAAAGAAAAACTGGCTCATCTGGAGAAACTGAGAAAATTTTTTTATAAGGTTACACCCAAAGCCAATATTAAAATATGGGCTCAATTAAGGGATAAAGGCTATTAATATGCAAAAACTAGCAGGATATCGTAAAAAAATAGACTCCATTGATGCAGAAATTTTAAATTTATTATCAAATCGTGGGAAAGTGGCTGAAGAAATCGGGAAGATTAAGAAAAAAACCGGTGGACCTATTCATGTGCCCTCGCGTGAAAAACTTATTTACGAACGCTTGGCAAATCTTAACCGTGGGCCGTATAAAAATCAGTCCCTCATTTCTATTTTTCGTGAAATTATTTCAGCTACACGCTCACTCGAAGAACCCCTCAAGGTTTCTTATTTAGGTCCTTTGGGTACGTTTACCCAAATGGCGGCCGAAAAATATTTTGGATCGTCTACAGAACTCTTGCCCGAAGGTTCTATTAAATCGGTTTTTCAAGCTGTTGAACGTGGGCATACCCATTACGGGGTTGTGCCCATTGAGAATTCTACCGAGGGTTTGGTGAGTCAATCGCTCGATCTTTTGGTGGAATCGCCGCTTCATATCCAAGCCGAAATTATTTTGCGTATTTCGCATCATTTAATGAGTGCTCAGGCGCTCGATTTAAAACAGATTAAGACGGTTTATTCGCATCCACAGGCCTTGGCACAATGTCGCAGCTGGCTTCTTAAAAATGTTCCTCAAGCAAAACTGAAAGAAACCGAAAGTACCGCTGCTGCCGCTCGTCATGCGTTAAACGAAAAAAACAGTGCGGCTATTGCCAGCGAAATTGCGGCTAATCATTATAAGCTTTCCATCATCCGTAAAAATATTCAGGATCTGGTACAAAACTACACGCGCTTTTTAGTGGTGGGTGAGGATGTGAGCAATACGGCTACCAAAAGTGATAAAACCTCCATCGTGTTTACCATTCAGGACGAAGTAGGGGGGCTGTATAAAATTTTATCGCCGCTGGCTTCGGGTAAAATTAATCTTACCAAAATTGAATCGCGTCCTCTAAAGCGTAAAGCCTGGGAATATTTGTTCTCGGTCGATTTAGACGGCCATGCGGATGAACCTAAAATTAAAAAGGCGCTGGCGGCTATTAAGAAACGCTGTTCGTTTTTTAAAGTGTTGGGTTCTTACCCTGTGGGGCAGGTTTATTAATGTTTAACAAAGTTGCTATCATTGGCGTGGGTTTACTTGGCGGATCCTTGGGTCTCGAATTACGTCGTAAAAAAATGGCCAAAACTGTGGTGGGTTGTGGGCGGAGTGTGCCTAATTTAAAAACGGCCGTTCGTAAAAAGCTGATTCATTCTTATGTTGCCGATGTGGCTAAAGCTGTTGCCGACGCCGATTGTATTATTTTGGCAGCACCTGTTTTAACCATCGAAAATCATCTTAAAATTATTGCCAAAAAAGCTAAGCCCGGATCTTTAGTAATGGATGTGGGTTCTACCAAAGAAAAAATTGTGGCTGCTGCCTCCAAGGTTTTGCCCAAACATATCTTTTTTGTAGGTGCACACCCCATGGCAGGCACCGAAAAGAGTGGGGCTGATGCTGCTCTTCCCGATTTATTTAAAGGAAGAAAATGTTTTTTAACGCCTGATAAGAAGACTTTTAAACCAGCTTTGCGTTTGGCCGGGTTATTCTGGAAAAAAATCGGATGCTCTGTAGAAACTCTTTCTCCCACAGAACATGATGCCTTGCTGGCTGCTACCAGTCATTTACCTCAGGTAGTGGCTTATGCCTTGATGTCGGTTTTAAACGCAACAATGCCTCCCAAAAAATTGGCTCATTATGCCGGAAAAGGGCTGCGCGATACCACGCGCATTGCCGCTTCACCCGCCAGCATGTGGACGGATATTCTTTTGGCTAATCAAGCCAATATGCTGCCACTTTTTACTCAATGTAAAAAGGACTTGGAAAAAATAGCCGGCTGGGTAAAGAAGGGCAACACCCGGCAGCTTACGGCCTATTTCGAAAAATCATCCCGTGCGCGTCGGCAGATTGTATGAGCTCTTTAACTGTTACCTCTAAATCGAATATTAAAGCCACTATCACTGTTCCTGGCGATAAATCCATTTCGCATCGTAGCCTTATTTTTGGAGCCTTGGCCGAAGGGGAATCGCGTGTTTCTAATCTTCTTTTGGGTGAAGATGTTCTCTCCACCATGACCATCTTGCAGAAGATGGGTGTTAAAATGTCGCATACGGCCGAAACGATTAAACCGGGTGATATTTTAACCATTCAAGGCAAAGGTATTCATTCTCTCAAAGCTACTTCGGATATTTTAGATTGTGGAAACTCTGGCACCACCATGCGCCTTATGTTGGGTTTGCTTTCTGCGCAGGATTTTTCGTCCACTCTTACCGGCGATGCTTCGCTCAATAAACGCCCCATGGAACGCGTGTTTGAACCGCTCCGTAAAATGGGAGCCAGCTTTGAAGTGAAAGAAGTAGATGGTAAACGTCTTATTACCGTTCACGGCAAAAAGAATTTAAGCGGTGGATCGTTTACCTTGCCGGTGGCTTCAGCTCAAGTAAAATCGGCCATTGTGCTTGCGGCTTTGGGTAGTGGATGTGCCGTGGATGTGACCGAACCTTCACTCTCGCGCGATCATACCGAACGCATGCTGTTAGGTATGGGAGCTCCGTTAAGTATTAAAAATACTACCGTAAGTTTACCGGCCACATCTGGTTTAAAGTTAAAACCTCTTGGAAATTTTAGTGTGGCTAACGATTTTTCATCGGCTGCTTTTTTTATTGCGGCAGGTCTCATTGTTCCCGGAGCCCACGTTACTCTTAAACAAGTAAACTTAAATCCTACTCGTGCCGCTCTTTTGGATGTTTTTAAAAAAATGGATGGCAAGATTGAGATCCAAAACGAACAGGATGTGTCTGGTGAGAAAGTAGGGGATATCATCGCCCGTTATTCATCTTTAAAAGGAACAAGCGTATCTGGGCAAATTATTCCCTGGCTCATTGATGAGATTCCTATCTTGTCCATTGTGGCTTCCAAGGCCCAAGGCGAGACAACTATTGCCGATGCCAAAGAACTGCGCGTAAAAGAAAGCGATCGTATTAAAGTGATGTGCGGCCACTTGGCCGTTTTAGGGGTAAATGTGGGTGAAAAACCGGACGGGATGGTTATTCAAGGTCCATCACCTTTCAAAGGGGGTAGTTTTAAAAGTCACGGCGATCATCGTGTGGCCATGAGTTTTGCCATTGCGGGCTTGTGTTCGGATGCTCCTGTAATTATTGATGATACCGATTGTATCAAAACCTCGTTTCCCTCGTTTTTTAAGCTCTTCGAAAAACTGTAATCCTTGGGTGGGGTAACCCCCTCCCGTCCTCCCCCTTAGTCTAAGGGGGAGGGGCGAAGAGCGTTCCCTCCCTTAGATTAAGGGATGGTCAGGGTGGGTTACTCTTTCATAAAACTATTTGACAAATAAGGGGAAAATCAGCTACACCCACCCTCCCGATGCTACTCATGGCCAGCCAAGGCAGGGAGCCACTCGGAACAGGTATTTCCTGCATTTGATTTGAGCACTCTTGGTTCTCAGAAGGATGTCGAAGTACTCTAAGAAAGAAATAAAATAATATGAATACAGCAGAAGACTTTAAAACGCTTTTTGAAGAAAGCGCAAAACATATGGATGTAAAAGAAGGCGGCATTTTAAAAGGTGTTGTTGTGGGTTTAAACCGCGACAATGTCATGATCAATGTCGGTTTCAAATCGGAAGGCTTTGTTAACAAAGAAGAATTTAGAAACTTTGAAGGACAAATCGTGGTTACCCCCGGCGATGAAATTGAAGTGGTAGTAGAACAGATCGAAGACGCCAATGGCGTGATTGTTCTCTCCAAAGAACGTGCCGATGCACTTCGTTCGTGGGACAGAGTAGCCGAAGTGTTTGAGAAAAACGGCAATATCGATGGCGTTGTGGTTAACAAAATTAAAGGCGGTATGTCGGTTAATTTGGGTGGTATTAAGGCTTTCTTGCCTGCTTCTCAAATCGATCTTAAACCGGTTAAAAGCTTAGACAAGCTTATCAACCAAAAATACACGTTTAAAATTTTAAAACTCAACAAGGCAAAAGGGAATATTGTTCTCTCGCGTCGCGCCATTTTGGAAGTAGAACGCGAAAGCCAGAAGAAAGATCTGTTGGGTAATTTGCGTGAAGGCCAAATTGTAAAAGGTATTGTTAAAAACATTACCGATTACGGCGCTTTCATCGACCTTGGTGGTATCGATGGCTTACTCCACATTACCGATATCTCGTGGGGCCGTGTGAATCATCCTTCGGAAGTATTAAAGATGGGTGACGAAATTGAAGTGGCTATCCTTAAATACGATTCTGACAACGAAAAAGTATCGCTTGGCTTAAAGCAACTTCAACCCGATCCGTGGAAAGATGTTGATAAGCAATTTACTCCTGGTGAACGCGTGAACGGCAAAATCGTGAACGTAACCGATTACGGTGTATTCGTAGAATTAGCCGCCGGCATCGAAGGTTTGGTGCACGTTTCCGAATTAACCTGGAGCAAAAAAGTAAAACACCCGTCCAAACTTGTAAAAGTGGGCGATACGGTGGAAGCTGTTATTTTAGACGTAGACGGTGGCAACCGCCGCATCTCGCTGGGCGTTAAACAGCTGGAAGCTAATCCCTGGAACGGCTTGGCCGAACGTTATACGCCTGGTACCAAAGTGAAAGGTACCATCCGTAACATTACCGATTTCGGTGTGTTCTTAGGCATTGAAGGCGAAGATATCGACGGTTTAATCCACATTTCGGATTTAACCTGGGATCGCGATTTAAAGCATCCTTCTGATAAATTCCAAAAAGGCCAAGAGCTTGAAGCTATTGTTCTGTCGGTTGATAAAGACAACGAACGTTTTGCTTTAGGTTTAAAACAACTTTCCGATGATCCTCGTGAAGCTACTACTCGCAAGTTTGGTGTGGGACGCGATGTTACCGGTAAAGTAACCGATGTAGACGCTAAAGGCGTTACCGTAGAACTTGAAGACGGTATGCAAGGTCACATTGGTTTGTCCGATTTATCGGCGCACGAAAGAGTAGACCCCAAAGATAAGTTTAAAGTGGGTGATACGATTTCGGCTAAAGTTAAAAAGTTTGACGATCGCAACAACAAGGTTTTATTAAGCGTAAAAGCTTACGAAAAAGACCAGGAAAAAGCCAATATGCGCGATTTCCATGCCCAACAGGGTGATGCAACCGTTAAGCTGTTTGATACTCTTAAAACAAACTCTTAAAAAAAAGCGGGGGGCCCATAAGGCCCCCCGTTTAAATTCATGTCCCGGCATCCCATACTTTATTCCTTCCTTATTTTAGGTGCGGTTTTTTGTGTGCTTGCCGGTTTTATTTCAATTTTAT
>JAIBAG010000053.1 GCA_019695305.1 bacterium | reverse complement strand
GAAGGCGAACGGGACATAGCTCACGAAAAACCGGCGCATAAACGCTGGGCTACCTATAAAAAGGGCCCGGCTAAACGGCAACCCAAGGCAAAACGACGGGCTTTGAGGAAGTTGGAGGATGTTTAGGAAGTAAAATAATTTTGAGTATACAAATCTACCACAGCCCGTAACAATTTTTGATATGGCACCCCCAAACGCTTGGCTTCTTTTTTAAAAGCATTAAGACTTGATTCTTTAAGGTTAATGGTAACACGTTGTGTTTTTTCACTAAGCACCAGCTCCGCCGGTGAAGGCAAAAAATCTTTTACCTTCTTTCCCATTTTCATAGGCTCATTTGTGTATTTTATTTTCTTTTTCATACCTCTTTTTGCCCTTTCTCCAATACCCGGCTCCAATAATTCTAATTATTTTTCCTCTATACGTAAAACGCACCGTTAAAATATTACCTTCAACATTACCCAAACAAAACCATCTTTCTTCTTTAAAACTATGGTCTAAGTCTTCCACAATTACTCTTTGAGGGTCTGTAAAAGCTTTTTCGGCTTCTTCAAAATCCGCACCATGTTTACTTTGGTTTTCTCTATTTTTTACTTCATCCCACTCAAACATGAATATGCATAAATATGCATTTAATTATATGCATATTTATCCCTCTTGTGAACCTTTATTTTAAACAACACACAAGCTAAGTAGCCAATACTGTGCCAAGGTGTTAAAAAAATAAAAAAGTTAATTTTTTTAAGGGTTTAAGAAATGGGAAGGTGAAAAATAATTAAGAATAATCTCATACATGGTCTCAAAATCGGACTGTTGTGAAACTCATCGGACTTTTTTAAGTAATTGGGCATTAATAAATTGCTGATACCCTACGCCCAATTTTTTAGCCTGTTTTTTGGCCCATTCTAAAATGCGGGGGTGCAAGCGAATGGATACCGCTACATATTTTTCATCTGCTTCTTTGAGAGGCCGGCCGGGCCCTGGCCTTTTGGCTCGTGGCTTGCCGGTAAAAGCTTCAATGGCCTTTCTCCATTCTTCAGTTTCTTCCGGAGTAACACGCCGGGCTTTGTGAAATGGAAATTCTTTAAAGGGAAAATCCTCATCTTCCATTTTTGTTTTCTTCATATTGTTTTCTTTCTTTACGACTTGCTTTTCTAGCGCTAATCACACGCGTCACCTGGTTTCTTCTGGCAAAAACTACAAGCAAAATATTTTTTTGAATCGTTTCTCCTATAATCCATTCTCTTGACTCAACTTCCGAATGCTTATCGTCAGCTACCATCACCATATACGGATCATCAAAAACATAAACAGCTTCATCAAACAAAACACCATGTTTAATAAAATTAGAAACCGCCTTATTGTCATCCCATTCAAATGTCATTTTTAGTATATACAATAATTACAATTAAGCAATCATAGTTTACGGCATGACATTACAAATAAGATGCCAACAGGTTTAAAAATAAAAAAATTAGTATTTTTAGGGAGTTAAAAATTGGAGGGGGCTAGCAAGAGTCTCACGGGAGTCTCAAAATCGGACTCTTGTCGGACCCAATTAAGATCCTGAAGAGAATAACGATGCTAAAATTGTCTCCCATGACATATAAGAACCTAGAACCATACTTGGAGCCATGATGTCATGCGGATAAACAGGAACTTGTATAACAGGCACAGTATCTAATACACTGGATGGCAATAAACCAATCTTAACCATTATAAAAATAATGCCTAAACGATGATTGCCGTTAAAACATAAACGTACACCGTTTTCTTCCATACTCACTACAGGAGGCAACGGATAATCTCTTAATGTCTGGCTTAAAACATATCTCATCATTTCTATCGTGGGCACTTCACCTTCGTTCCACCCAACAGATCGCAGTGCTATAAACATGTCTACAATACGCTCTACTAAATGATCTAAATTAATACGATCACCTTCTATAAAAACAGGGTTGTTTGGAATTATCGTTCGTGCATCAACAGTAGTTAATTGATATCCCTCAATCTCGTTTAGCCCCGAAACAGTATCGAGTTCATTTATACCTGAAAATATCCACTGTTGAACAATCTGAGCATCTGGTACAAAACCGCTTTCCATCAATAATCTTCTTATTCTTTCCATCAATTGATTACGATCTATCTGATGACTAATAGAAGAATCAGGCACTAACAACCCTCTTCTTAAATCGTGTAAACCCTTGATAACAGCAACGGATGCAACGTCGTCAAATTCGGTCAATAATGCCAAAATATCATCAAGTAAATCAGGCCTACGGAATGAAAGTTGAACTAAAAGAATACCATAGGCTTCCTGAGACTCGGGCTCAATTCGCATCAAAGTTTCCAAAGCGGTTAATTGTTGACGATCAATTTTATCAAAGTTTCCTTCTTTTACGTTTACAAATAACTTTTCAAGATCATCAGCAACAGTTTTAGGCGGGAAAAAATCCAAAAAATCATCCTCTACCCCTTCATCAGACTTATGCAGTGCATGAAAAGCGCCCAAAGCCCACCAGACACGTCCCTCATCGCTCTCTAAATCATAACCTGCACGAAGAATACCAACTCTTATACTCATATCGTACATCAGTAGATCTCTATAAAAATCTACTTTTTCTTTACTGACAGGATGCCCTTCAATCAAATCGCCAAACAATTGATGCATCGGTTCAAAATGAGTAAGCAGCTCTTCAAAAACAGGGAAAGGAGGGATGAGTGTTTCAATTAATTCTGCCAATTGCTGGGGTGTAATATCTTTTGTCGCATGCGTTTCAATTAAACGAGGAGCCAGGGTGTACATAATATGCTCTGCGGGATACCCAAGAGCGCCAACAGAAAATTCCACTACCGTTTCTACATCTGGGCATTCTTCATTGGCGGCCACTTCTTCTGTACCTTCTACGGGGGGAGCATCCGGAATATCATCACCTTCACCTGGACCATTCATCGTGATGTGTCCATTAAAAGCTCCTGTTTCTCCCTCTTCCCTATCCAGAGCATCTGTTTCTGTGCCAGGGTCATTTAACCAGTCAGTTTCTTCCGTGTTTTCTTTACCCGTATCTTCTTTTTCTACATCAATACCAATTTCAGGAATCACGGGCTCTAGTTTTCGATTTAAATAAGGCAGCTCTTGAGCTTTCTCATCATCTGCAAAAATAAGTGTTATTTTATTTTTAGGATTAACTACAGGCCCATGCCATGTACCCAAACTGGGAACTTCTTCAACAAAAGGAAGCCTATGATTAATTTCCCAATCAAGCCCGGTATAAGTAAGCACTCCTGCTCCGGTAGCTATTACAGCCGGCGCTGCCAGCTCGCTAGCCGTGGCTTCCATAGCTATTTCGGGAATAAGAGGCGCTGCCTCTACAGTTTTTACTAACCCAAGCGTTTTGGCCAGCTTGTGGCCAGCCGCCAAAGCCGTTACAACAATACCTGCCGGCCCCATGTCGGCTTTTAATACTTGTGGTTCTTCTTGCTCATAAACCGCCGTATGCAATTCTCTGCACAAATTTTCTTTAAACTGAGAATTCACCGGCAAAGTTGCAGAGCTTAAATCAAACGCCACTTTAAAAATTTCATAATTATCCAAACCCTTCATAGCGCCTAGGGCATTATTGACCTCTCCATCCAAACCATCCAGCACGCTAAACAATTGGCAATCTATATATGCTTGCTCATCGGTCGATAATTTATAAAAGCCTTCGGTGTTGTGGCAAAGGTCTAAAAAAGAATTAAAAGAAAGAGTGCTCATATATTTATTCCAAACTCACGGTAAAACCTGTTAACGGGTCGGTCCATTCGGCTTCACATGTGCCGTACTCATCAACATATTCTTGTGCAGACGACTCGGCAGGAACAGACAAAGCGCCAACAACAAAAGTTGCAGCGGCAGCTTTTGCGAGTGGCTTGGCAACAGTTTCTGCCACTCCGCTAGTCACACTACCGCCCCCACTGGCACTCCCACCAGCAGATACAAGAGGAGACAACGCAATACCCACAACAGCGGCCCCTGTTAAAATAATTTCTGCCGGAGCCCAGGGCTCAAGTCCGGGTTCGAGGTCAACTTGATTCCAGATGTCATCACCACCTCCTTCAACTACACCTACGTTTTCTTGAGAATACTCAACATTTTTTTCTGCAAAAAAATCATTTTCCATTTCCCTGCATTGACTTGCAGAATTAATAGAACTTAAACCCAAACCTGCTCCTAAAAGGCCAGCAGTGTCATAAGCAAAGGGCTTATTGGATGCTTCCCACAAGCGATCACAATGCTCCTGTAATTTCTGAGCATCTATTCTATTAAAATAATTTTCTATTTGGGTTACTTCATCATCCAGTTCATAAGCATCTGGCTGAGGTTGCATTTCGTAACATTTTTGAAGGGTGCCCGAATAACATTGAGCCAAAAAATGCTGACGAGGTATTTCCTTAAATAATTGTTGAGCAAAATCAGGTTCGTCTAAACTAAAAAGTCGTTGTGGCGGCAAAGCATTTTGCCGCAGGTAAGCAGTTACAATTTCGGGAAATAGGTTTTGAACAGTTGGAGGAATTGGTGGCATAAAATAATGTAAAGCTAAGCATGAAGCCTATTGAGCAGATTGATAATTAAAATACCCATCCATCCAGTCGTGCATATTTTGAGTAGCGCCAAATACAAAAACATTACCACCCACAAAAACCACACCTCCCATAACAGAGTTACCAGTTGACCCTGCAGCATAACGTGTACAAGCAGAACCAAATGAAGCCGTATATGCCGTTACAAAACCGGTAAAAGCATCCGTAGCGGCTTCTTTTGATAACCACGTCCCATCCGAATTAACATACTCAATACCAGCACCGGCTATTCCGGGAATAATAGAATCAATAACAACGCCGCTTGTAAGCGTAGTGCCATAAGCCTGGCCTAGCACTCCGCTCCAGGCAACCTTGCCATCCGAACCAAATAAAAGAACATTGGCCGTTTCCAACCACGACCGTTCTATCCAACCTTTTTCTTTGGCCGCCTGCATCACATCGCCACTTAAATTATTGTAACTCACGTATCCATCTTGATTTCCATCTTTAGCATCCCAATTGTCAGCAATAGTTTTTGCGCCCTGCTCAGTTGCCGTGTCACCATATAATTCAAGCCATAATTGCTTTACCTGATCTACCGTTAACCTATCTGCCATAACTGTTTCCTCTCTCCAAAAAATTAAATAACTTACAAAACTTTCTCGGATATTTAGGATAAAAGTTTCGTTGTTTTTTAAAAAAACTGATTACAACTTGTAATCAATTTTTGAATTTTCAGGAGGATTTACACTCAACATCCTTGGACAAATGCCGATAAAAAATTAGCGTTTTAATTTTTATCGTGAGGTTTTTGACACTATGACTACTATCAATTTAAACGATCTTCCTGCTGCAGTACGTGATTATCTTTTACAAAATGCCGATGTTTGCGCCCATGATGGAGTTGGCAATGAAATTTGCGGGAACGATAATAGCTTTGGCGATGGCTACATCACAACCGATGAAGTGATATTAGCTCTTGATGTAAAAGCAATTACCAATACTTTTTTGCAAGGCTTTGGTTTATGGGCCAATCCCGATACAGGGGAAATTCAAACTCAAACAGTACTCAAGCCCAATGGGTTAGCGCCACATATTGCCCCTGCCACGCCCAAAGCCCTCTCGTTTAACTTTAGTCCCCTGCAAGAAATGGCAAGCGTCATAAGCGGCACCACCTGCCCCACTCCCCAGCAAACACGCAGGCTGGAACAATTGTTTTTAATTGGGCAGGTAGCTATTGCCATTGCCCGCTCATACACGCCGGGGCAAGCAGGCACGCTTGGTGGAGAATTCTGGCAAAACTGGAGAGATGCTTGGGGAGCCTCTTCACAACAAGACATTATTGATAGCCTCATCCGCCTGGCCACCCAAATTATTCCAGCGATGGGGGCCGAAATTTTGGCTAATCCTAATCTCACTGTAGAAACAGCGTTTACCAATCACCGTGCCAGAAGTTTTTTAGATAATTTACAACAACAGGAAGAAAATCATCCCATTTTAGCTACCCTTGGTTGTGTAGAAAATATTTCATTTATCGATACTTATTCGGATGCAGACCTCAATAGCCAACGCCTGGCCACCATGAGTTTTTGTCGCCGCTTGGGTTATGCCGATCAGGCGCTGCGTGTTGCCTTAAGAATGTTTGATCCCGAAATTTCCAGTTACATGAGTGAACATCCCGACCTTACGGAACCGCTCCACACGCTGGCCCGCACAGCCGAATCGCTAACACATGATGGACTGGCCGCAATTGATGCGCAGGAAATGCTCTTAAAAGCGGAGGTTTTATTTCAACATATCGATCGCTCGAAATTTGATGCGCAACAAAATGATATGTTTGATTCCTTGATGGATGCCATTGATCCCTATGGTGAATGGTTTAATCTGGCGGATACCACAAAAAAATCAATCGCTAAAAGTTTCTTGCTGGTAACTGCCGCTGGTGGGGTAGCCCATGCTGCCACAGCAGGCATTGTTTTCTTAGGTGGCCGCCTAGCAGGCCAGGCCGCGCTAGCGGCGGGTACGTTCAAGGTGGAAGTGCACCACTACGTAATTTTTTGAGTATTTCCGCAGGAGTATAAAAGTCTAAACATTTTCTCGGTCTATGGTTGAGACGATGTTCGACGAGAAGAATATCCTTTTCTG
>JAIBAG010000052.1 GCA_019695305.1 bacterium | reverse complement strand
GGAGGGGGCGACGCGAGCCCCTGTAAATTGAAGAGTGGATGAAGTGACCAGCCCCGCAGGGGCGTTGAGGGGGAGGCTCCATCCGGCTATGCTGGTGGAGGGGGCGACGCGAGCCCCTGTAAATTGATGAGTGGATGAAGTAGGAGATTAAAGTTCTTTAGCCCATTTAAGGCCATTGTGAATTCCGTAATCTTTAAATGTTAATTCTTCGGAACCTGCGTACAGAATTTTTCCTGGAAGGGCTTTCTTTTTTCCAAAATGTTGATTGTAAAATTGAATGTCTTTTAGAAAAGAAGGATCGAACGTGTGGGATGATTTGGCCTCAATCAGTTCAATTATTTGTCCTTTATCGATAATAACATCTATTTCATGCCCTTTTTGGTCGCGCCAAAAATAAAGTGGTGCTTCACTTCCTTTGTTAAAATAAGATTTGATGAGTTCCACTACAATCCAGTTTTCAAAAATGGCTCCTCTAAAAGGATGGGTCATTAAATCGTCGCTGGATTGAATACGAAGTAAAAAACACAAGAGTCCTGTATCGTAAAAATAAAGTTTGGGTGTTTTAATATGTCTTTTACTAAAGTTATTAAAATAGGGTTGCAGGGTAAAAGCGATGTAAGTACTTTTTAAAACAGAAAGCCATTTTTGAGCGCTGGGTGAAGAGATGCCGCAGTCGTTTCCAAGGCTACTTAAATTAAGTAATTGTCCCACTCTGCCGGCGCAGAGTCTTACAAAACGGTCGAACTGATCAAGATCGGAAATGTTTAAAACTTGTCTTACATCTTTTTCAACATAGGTACGGTAATATTGAGCGAGCCAGGTGGTGGCATTTATATTTTGCGCATGAATTTTTGGGTAACCCCCGTTAAACAGAGCGTTTTCGACCGAGTCTATTTTTTTATGTGATGATATTTCGGAGAGTGAAAAAGGCAGTAGTTCGGTAACCAGGGCACGGCCCGCAAGCGATTGTGTGATAGATTCCATGAGAGCCAAGTGATTGGAGCCGGTGAGAATGTATTTATTTTTTGGGTTTTCATCTACGAGTGTTTGAATATACGAAAGTAGTTCGGGGACCCGTTGTACCTCATCAAAAATGACGGGAGAAGGGTGTGTTTTAAGAAAGCCTCGAGGGTCTTCTTTGGCAAAACTACGGGTATCGGGGTCTTCTAGTGAAATGAGAGGGAAATCTTTAAAGTGCATTTTACACAAAGTAGATTTGCCCGATTGCCGCGGGCCTGTAATGGCAATTACCGGGTAATCTTTGGAGTTTTTATCTAAGAAATCCTGAATGACTCTTGGATACATACTTGTAAAGATTACATTTTTTGGCTTATAGTGTCAATTTAAAGTTAAAGTTTAAATTGACACTTATTTGATTTGGGCTGGAATAGCCTTCATTTAAAAACTATTGATGAGTGGATGAAGTAGTTTTTTAAAATTCCCCTCAGGATTTTATTCCTGAGGGGAATTTGATTTACTTGCGTTCTCTTTCTTTTATTTCAACTTCTGCTCTTTCTCTTGCAAGCATTTCGGGAGTTTTGGGCAAAACGCCACCGATGCGCATTTTTGAAATGGCATCAAAGTAATCAGTTTCGGCTATCCCAAGCTCACGGGCCAACTCTGCTCCCCGTGTTTCCAAATAAGTATCTACGTCCATGCCTTCGGAGCGAGCCTTTGCTTCTAAAGCATCCTTTAACAATTCTTTGCTCTCACTCGAGGTGCTTATATAATATGTGCGGTAGAGATCAGTAAGTCGTGTTTCGCGTACTTCTGCTGCCGGGTTTGTGGTAGGAGGAGCGGATACGGGTTCGTAAATGATTTCGGTTCTTGGAGTGATTTCAATTGTTAGCCCTCTTTCTTGAGCTACTCGTTCCATGCCATTTACCATGATAGTAGCTGCGGCTTTTATTTGAGCGAAATCTTTAGCGAGCTCCGCATCACTCAATAGGGCGGCAGGTATAAAATTGTCGCGGGTAATACGGTCCATGCTACGGAAAGGTTGTCCGGCTTTCCAGGTGGCGTTGGCAAAGCGTGCTAAAAGAAGCATGTCGGTTTCCGGCAAGGTGCCGTCCTTAATTTGTTTAAGAATGTCATAAGGATTTTGACCAGTGGTTTCGGCCAAATATCCAACGCCGCATTCAACCGCGTAAAAACCAGCTAGGTTCATGGCTACATTTTCACGCATGGTAACTTCGACGGGAGCGCTATTAAAAGGAGGAGGAGTTTGTCCTTGTCCCCGGTAGTAGGCGCCGTCCATCCATTCGGCCATAGTGGTGGCAAAATCTTTATCTTGCAGCAAAGCTTTCAGAATGTCCCGTTGTGCGTCAGCATTGGCACCGGCTTCAACACGAGGGAGTAATAATTCTGCAACGCCTTTTAGTTGAACGTAATCTTTTTCAAGTTCTGCAGCAGGTAAGCTTTGAGCAGGAACAAAAGCGGATCGTCCAATACGATCAAGGCTTCTAAAGGGTTGGCCGGCCTTCCAAGTGGCATTGGCAAAGCGTGCCAAAAGAAGCATGTCAGCTTCCGGTAAAGTACCATCTACAATCCCTTTTAAAATTTCTGCCGGGCTTTGTCCTGTTCTGTCGGCTATGGCACCAATACCTGCTTCAACCGCATAAAATCCTGCCAGGTTCATGGCTACGTTCTGCGAGACCGGTTTGGTGACGGTATTGTCGTTAAAAGCCGGAGGTGTTTGTCCAATGCCCCGGTAATAAGCCCCATCTTGCCAAGCAGCGACGTCTACGGCAAATTCTTGTGATTGCATGAGTTGGCCGAGGATTTCGCGTTGGTCGTTTAGTGTGGCAGCAGGTGCTTCAGCTGCCGGGATATTAGCCCGCTCCATCCCTGTGGCTTGCTCAAAACCTGCTTGTAATCGGGCTACGTGAGTGGTGCTGAGCTCGGCTTTCCGTTCAGTAAGCACCCTGACAAGTACATGGTAATCAGGATCATACTTAAAAGCCATAAAGGATGCTGTTGAAAATAAGAGAGCTTCGCTAATGAGCTCCAGATTGTTATAAAAATCTTTTTTGGCTTGTTCGACAAAATCCCCTGCACCTATAGTTGCAGCTAAAGCATCTCTTAGTGCTTGGCTTGGCGCTAAGGAACGAGGTTCTTGAATGATGTCTCTTAAAAAATCAAAGTCTATACTTTTTAATTCGGCCATATTATTTCTATTCTAAAAATAGATTCTTCAGAAGACCTGCACTATGCCATCCTCAGAAAGATCTTATAAAAAAATTAATAAGCACTAACGCCTAACATGCCTAACCCCGCGGTTGCGGCGGCACCTTCACCCAATGGTCCATCAAAAGGTACAAACACCAAGATTCCGGCTAAGACCATGAACGTACCGCCCCCTATCATCATTGCTAGCGATGGAGCGGATGAAGCTGCTCCTGCCGCTGTTGATGACCCTGTGCCCGAATTACTTGAAGCACCGGGGCCGCGAGGCGGATTTCTGCGTAAGTAGTCACAGAATTTTTTAAAACCATTGATGATGTGGGGGAGGGTAAAGGGGGCAGATACAGCGCCCATGCCTAATCCAAAGCCTACACCGCCCACAGTAGAGTCCAAAAGCTTATGAAAAGTATCGTTGGCCTGATGGTAAGCCGTAAGTCTTTCGGCTTCGCGGGCTAAGCTGCCGGCTCGTGTAATAAGGCTTATGGCACTACCACTGGCCCGGTAATGTGTTTCAATACGTCTAAAGGCTTCGGCAATGTCATGCCAAATTTCTGTATTGCCATACCAAAAATCACTCACGTAATAAATCTGAGGTTCGTTGGGGTTGGCTTGAGAATCCATATCTCTGTATAAAAGGACTGGACCGGCAATGTGATTGATAAAGCCAGCTTCTTGAGGTGTGAGACGAATTTGAAATTGTTCCTGACCGCGTTCTACCAAGCCATCGGGTGAAGTATTGGAGACCGTATAATGATTAAGTAAATCTTGAGGAAGAGTATTAAAATTTAAAGGAACGGTTCCTCCACTACGCAGATCGTTGGCTGCGTTTTTTAATCCTTGGATATCGGCCATCAACATTGAAATACGAGCTCTGATATGGGCTGGGGCATCTTCAACTATAAAACTGCTTAAACCTTTTATGATGTTGTTGTACTGATCGTCACTTAAGGTGCGCGAAAAGAAATACCGTTTTCCAGAGTTGCTTTCATCGGTACTATAGGCACTTAAGGGTGCCGGGATGGGTGCTTCACGAAATAAACTTTCATTAAGATCGGTGCTGTCGCCTGCGGCAAAGCGAATGAGGGCTATTTCGGTGTTATCCAAAGGTGTAGAGGGTCCAACAAAAGAATTTTTTTCATTGTCAGTCATTAAGCGTGGAGGCTCTAAAGAAAAAGTTTCTACTTGTTCTAAAATATCGGCATCTAAATCTCTGGAAGAAAAAGGCGGAGGCGTTAGGTTGCGATACAGTAAGGTGTAAGCATTGTTTGATAAATAAAAGCCACTGCATCCGGCGGGCTTAATCACTTCATTTAACATAGCAGACGGCAACTGACTTTTAATGAGAGCGTCCGTTAAAGTAACCCTCACATCATTTTGGCCATCGGCATTTAAGTCATAAGCAACGGCTTCTACATACTCGTAGCCTTGCGGTGGATTCGTGCATACATTTGTTTCGTTACCCATAATTTCAGTCCTGTTTAAAGTCCCAACAGGATTAATTATCGGGCGAGCAGTAGCGTAGGTTGCGTGTGGCTTTAAAAAAACGCACACAAATGTGTGCAGTATATTTTAAATAATTATTATATTTCAATTATTTATATAAATTTAACTTATATTTTTTAATAAAATGTAATCATATGAAAAGCGTTTTTTTGGAGGGCGTGTGCAGATTCTTTATGCAATTGACGTGTTGATGGGCCTCTTTGGTTACTGCTAAAAGTGGAGTGAGGTTTTTAGAGAGGACTAATATTTTTAGAAATAATAAACAATCTCTTCGTACTTTTCGATATCGTCTTTCATAATCTTTTCCACTTCATCACGACGATACGTTTTATCGATATTGGTTTGAGATTCGTACAAATCGTCATTCATGGGGAAATCTACGTTTAAGTAATGCCCCAGACGCCCCAACGTTTGCCCCATTTTTTCTACCAGGCCTACAAAATTAAACATCTCAAAGCTTTTTTGCTGGCGATAAATATTGGGGCTTAATTCGTATTTGTCGAAAGTCAGCACTCCTTGGCCTGCAATAAAAGTATCAATAAAAACTTCGAGGGTTTTTGGGAATTCAAAGCGAGGGTTAATAGATTTTACAATTTCACCAATTTTATTGGGGCAGAGTGTTTTTTTGGCGAGGGTCGCTTTGGCAAAATAAAATACATCATATAAGCGATCGACCGGATGCGAAATAACCGTAAAAGCAAAATCGCCCTCACGTTTATCGATCCGCGTTTCATCAAAGATCCCATATAAAAAATGAATTTTTTTGTTATCCACCTGCCGGGGCATTTTGGCATTGTAGGGGCGGGCGTTTTGTATCATTCCCTCATAATCAAGCCACACGGGTTTAAAATGATGATCCATGGTTTGAAACGAGAAACATTGGGATTTATCCAAGGCCAAAAGTTGGGCATCAAACTCAAAGCTGGGTTTAGGGAGCGCTTCCGATAAAAAAAACGATATGGGCGGAAAGCATTTGTTGGGTTGCGATTGATAAATAATCACAATCTTAATGTATCATTATAACAGGCGTGGTGGGGAGTATCTTTTATAAGATGCTGAAATTATTATGTTTTTAATTTTTTGGTGCACACAAAAGTGTGCGGAAAGTTAAGGCGAGCGGCAACTTTGATACTTTGATTCCCGATAATTATTTTAGCAGCGATGCAGAATTCGAGAAATGGTTTCTCGGATACAATAAGAGAAAATATTCTCGAAATAAAGGAGTTTAAAATGGGTGTCAATATTACAGTGCAACAAGAATTAGCAGGGGCCGGTAATGCGGTAAAGTCTTTTAATGGAGTTATGAATGAAAGTACTTTTAACACTATGTTTGAAGGTGTGGCTCACATAGCCGATAATGGTGAAGGTTTATCAGCTACAGTTGAAGCCGGAGATGTTATTGTCTTTGAAGATGGCAATAGTGGTTACACCATCACCGAGGAAGATGTAAAGTCTTCAGAGACTTTTCAGAATATGATTGAGAAAGAATTGACAGCCGAACGAGGTTTTAAGGGTTCTTTGCGTTTATTTAATGATTATGCCGTATTTACTTATGGAACAAGATCATCTCAAATTCCCGGAGCAGTAGATAGTACTGATCGTGTTTATAATTTAGATGGGCAGCAAAATGATATTGATTTATTGCAAGACCCAGGTGCACTTCCTGATCTTGTAAGATACGAAACTGATTTCTTGCTAATGTCCGATAACTTGACTGAAAAAGAAAAAATAAGCTTCCAATCGAAATCGGATGAAATAGTTCAAAAAATTGAAGCTATCACCCAAGTACTCTCTGGAGTTATGGTTGGTGTAACTCATACCCCGATTTTAAGTGATGATTCTTATGGGCAGGATTATATGCGTCAATCATTTAAATCTATAGAAAAAATGTTACAAGATTTAAAGGGGCTTTATCAGGAATTTTGCGATGCGATTCCAGAAGCTGCAAAAGGGCCTCAAGTTATCACTATGGAGTTGCCAGTGATCCCCTCTATCAAGCTTTAATATGAGCTTTACTCAATAAAAAGAGCTCCGTAATTGTGTTTTGATAGCACATAAATAAATAAGCAATAGTTTCAATAATCCCCTTTTCAGATTTAATTCTGGAAAGGGGATTATTATTTTGCTGCTAATTATACAGGCAATGCCTAAATAGAATGCATTTCCTGGGTTCAATAAGCAAGTGCACCACTTAGAATAGATGAGTATTCTGAGTGGATATGGGTAAAAACTACTATCAATTTACTTTAATTGAACGAGAAACGATCGCGATTTTAAAGGCTAGGGGCC
>JAIBAG010000051.1 GCA_019695305.1 bacterium | reverse complement strand
CCAAAAACCCCCGTAACTTTAAAACCATGGGGGAGTGTACCTGCTCCATGGACGGGCATAATCCGCTGTGCGGCGATAAGCTGACCGTATTTATAAAAATGGACGGCGACACACTCAAAGATTTAAGTTTTATAGGAACAGGCTGTGCTATTTCTACGGCATCGGCTTCGATGCTGACAGAAACTTTAAAGGGTAAAACAAAAACTGACGCCTTAAAAACATTTGAAGATTTTCACCGCATGGTAACAGGCGAGGATGAAACTCCAGCCTCTACTTTGGGTAAATTAGAAATTTTTGCCGGCGTCAAAGAATTTCCCATGCGTGTTAAATGTGCAAGCCTGGCCTGGCATACTCTCAAGGCAGCACTTGAAAATAAACATGAACCGGTAAGTACAGAATAATATGAGCACCGAACAAACAACAGACCAAGCGGCCATTAAAGATGCCGTTATCGAAACTCTCCGAACAATCTACGATCCGGAAATACCCGTGGATATTTACGAGCTGGGGCTTGTGTATGATGTAAATTTAGACCCTGAAAATAATGTTTTAATTGATATGACCCTCACCTCTCCCGCTTGCCCGGTGGCCGGCTCACTCCCACCCGAAGTTGAAGGAAAAGTAATGGGGGTAAAAGGTGTAAAAAGCGCCAAGGTAAATTTGGTTTGGGAACCACCCTGGGATAAAGACAAAATGAGTGAAGCAGCCCGGCTTAAATTAAATTTGTTCTAGCTCTTCCCACTTCCATTTCTTCATTGTACACTAATACCCATGAAACGCCCGCTGTATCTCGATTATAATGCCACTACCCCGCTTGATCCGGCGGTTTTGGCCGACATGCTTCCCTACTTTACCGAAAAATTTGGTAATTCGTCGAGCGGTTCACATATTTATGGTTTAGAAGCCCAAGTTACTATCGATCATTGCCGCAAAAAAATAGCCGAGCTTTTAAATTTCCCTCATCCCGATCATATTATTTTTACCAGCGGTGCCACCGAGGCTAATAATTTAGCCTTAAAAGGGCTAGCCCACGGAGCTAAAAGTAAAATTCATCTTATCACGCAAAAAACAGAACATCGTTCTATTTTAGAGGTGGCGAAATCTCTTGAAAAAGAAGGACACCACCTCACCATACTTCCTGTGGATGCACACGGTTTAGTAAAACCAGCCGATCTGGAAGCCGCCATCACACCCGAAACAGCCTTGATCAGTATCATGGCTGCCAATAACGAAATTGGAACTATTGAACCCATAAGGGAAATTGCCGAAATTTGCCGTGAAAAAAATATTTTGTTTCACACCGATGCCGTACAGGCACTTGGAAAAATCCATTTTTCGTATACCGATTTACTTTTTGATATGATGAGTTTTTCGGGCCATAAAATTTACGGCCCTAAAGGAGTAGGCGCACTGGTGCTGGGGCCTCGCGTAAAATTATCGTCTATCAAACCACTTTTTCATGGTGGGGGCCATCAGCAAGGAATGCGTTCGGGCACGCTAGATACAGCCTCTATTGTGGGGTTAACGCGCGCGCTCGAATTGTCACTCATCAATTACAAAACCGAAAGTGTACGCTTAACCGAGCTACGGGATTATATGATTAAAGAGCTTTCCTCTCTTAAAGGATTTACGCTTAACGGGCATCCCACCATGCGCTTGCCCAATAATATTCATTTTAGTCTAGGTGGGGTTACCAATACCGATCTTATCCAGCGTATGCCACAAATTGCTGTTTCCAGCGGCTCGGCCTGCGCTTCCGGCTCGGGTCTTCCCTCGCATGTGATGAGTGCCATCACGCAAGATCAAAACCGGCTTAGTTCCTCCATCCGTATGAGCTTGGGCAAATCCACCACAAAAGAGGATGTTGACTTGGCTATTCGTTGTATTAGAGATGCACTCACATTATGAGTGATACTCTTCCCCCAAACAAATTTGGTGCGGTCATTGCCGTAGCCTCCGGTAAAGGTGGCGTTGGTAAATCTACCGTTTCTGTTAATTTAGCCTGTGCCTTAGCCAGCTTAGGCCACAAGGTGGGCTTATTAGATGCCGATATCTACGGCCCTTCTCAGCACATTATGCTGGGCTTAAAAGGCCAAGATCCTGTCATGGCCGATGAGAAAAAGTTTAAACCTATTCCCAAGCACGGCATATCGGTGATGAGTTTTGGTTTTTTTGTAAAACCGGAGGACGCCGTTGTATGGCGCGGCCCCATGGTAAGCCGCATGTTTCAGCAATTGGTAAGTGATGTGTCGTGGGGCGAACTGGATTATTTAGTAGTGGATCTCCCTCCCGGAACCGGTGATATCCAATTAAGTTTAGCCCAAATTTTAAGTGTAACGGGTGTAGTCATTGTAAGCACCCCGCAGGATGTAGCACTCGCTGATGCCGTAAAAGGTGTGAGCATGTTCCGCAAGGTGAACATAGATATTTTAGGTATTATCGAAAACATGAGCACCTTTGTGTGCCCTCATTGCAATCACTCCACCGATATTTTCTCGCACGCTGGCGCTCAAAATAAAGCCAAAGTTTTGGAAGTTCCTTTCCTGGGTGAAATTCCGCTGGAAGAACAAACCCGCAAATGTGGCGATGACGGTATTCCCGTTGTAGTGCGCGATCCGGGAGCTGCACAATCAAAACGCTTTTTAGAAATTGCCGGTAAAGTAGCGGCTCAGGCAGACGAGATTAAAAAGAAAATGCCCACGATCAACATCGGCGGCCCCGGTCCGGAGATTGATAAAAATTTTAGCGTGTAATTTATTTTTTCTCGTTAAATTCTACATCTTGCCGTTTAAACCATTGTGTCAGTTCTGGCGAAAAAAACTGAGCAACCTCGTACGCTGTTTGGTCGGCACAATCCTTACAATTAAGAAAAAGGTGGTATTCATCTTTGTTATCACTATCCTGGCCAATAACATAAATAAATTCCAAATCGGGAAAAAAGAGTTTTATCCTGTGAATAGCATAACTGTGATGCGGACCGTTTCTTTCTGCACGCTCAATCGTTTGGCCTAAACTGACAATATCCTCTATATTCCTAATAGTAATTAACCCTTTCGGGCTATACACAAGCTGTATCGACTTGGCACTTTTCGTCAGTGAAATAAATTTTTGCAACCGATCATTATCAATCAAATTCTTCGATTGCGCTAAAAAAAATATATAACAAAAAAAGACGAAACCCCAGATACCGACCACAACCAAAGCCGTTTTTTTAGAAACAATACCTCGCCTAACCCCTATAGATCCTAAAAAAACAACAACTACATGCGCAATAAAAATGGGAATAAGTAATTGAGAGCTCAAGGCATTTACTGCATAAAAATCAATCACAGCAAAACTCCTTTACTACTCGGGGTTAATCCATGTTTCATGGTTAGCCACATCTACAAATGCTTATAAACAAGGAAAGTAAAATTATCGTGCGTAGCTTCAATGCCTTCGGTTGTTTTTCCGTTTTTAATGACCTGTAAAATTTTATCGGTAAACCATTCAGGATTATGATGATGCCTGGGACATTCGTTGGCAATTTCAGTTTCAGTTAAATTCATATAAAAACCATCACTGGCTAAAAGCAAATAATCGTCTTTTTTAATTTCCATGGTTTCTAAAAGCGGAAAACCGGTGGGATTAGGCACCATTTTATCATTCACAATATAATCAAATTCTTTTTCGGGGCTGCCTAAAGCATTGAGCAATACACTGCGGTACGGATTTTTACGCCAGTTATCCGTTTTTTTTACTTCTCCCGTTAAAAACATAAGGCCTAAAATAGATTGATCGCGCGTTGAGAAAATAATTTTATTATCGCGGATGAGATACGCCCGTGAATCGCCGATATTGGCAATAGTCAGGCGGTTTCCCAAAATTTCGGCAGACACTAAAGTGGTAGCCCCCATGTCTTCTTTTTGGGATGGCAATTTGGGATAGCCTTTTTGCAGATACGGATAATAATTGAGTAGTTCATGATGCACATCGCCACAGCTGTTTACAAAATCGATACCCTCGGCCAAATCTTGAGGCACAGAAGTAACCGCATGATAAGCCGATTTCTCGGAATTTTCATAACAACCCAAACCATCGGCAACACACAATACTAAACGATCGGGAAGCATGTGTACCGACAAAGCATCCTGATTTTTAGAACGCCCTCTTCCCACATTGGTAAGGCCTGTAACCCGCCCCAATAGCGGCGAAGCATCGTCAAAACGAATAATCCCTTCCCTAATATTATTGCCTAAAATTTGGCCATCTAGCTTGGTCATGAATTGAAAATAATAGCGGATTATCGGAGAAATGAGAATCAATTGTTGGAAGAAAGAGTAACCCCCTCCTGTCCTCCCCCTTACTCTAAGGGGGAGGGACATCTGCACAATTTTGTAAGTAAGTCCTCCTCCCTTAAAGCAAGGGAGGAGACAGAGGTGGGTTATTCTTGCCCCCTACGGAATTCGAATCCGTGTTTTCGCCGTGAGAGGGCGACGTCCTGGGCCACTAGACGAAGGGGACCAAAATTCTTCTTATGAAATACTCAGCTTCCTTGCTAACATCAAGTAAAAACCCTCATAACGCAACGCGTAAAAAGGCCAAAATTTTAGGTCCTGAAATGCTTTTAGGTTTGATATACTATTTTGATGCGGAAGGTCTTGGCGGTTAATATCCCCAAACATCTTAAAAGCGTGCTTATCCAGGGTTTAAACGGCTTTGATTTGTGCTTTATTAACAATCAAACCGAAAGCCTCCAGTTTATCAACACGCACGACATGGATATTATTTTGGTGGATGAAAGCGGTTGGGAACTGGACATTCATTTAAAAATTGATCGCGATCTTAAAAAACATAAAAAAAAGACTCCCGTTTTTCTTCTGGCTCAAAAAGATACGCCCCTTAAAAAGCTTAAAAATACAGAGCGCCTTCATAAAGAAGAACTAACCCCCGCTCTTCTTCAACTGGCTGTAGTACGCGCGCTTGAAAACAGCAAATGGGCGGCCCTTAACACACAAATGGAAGCCCCCCTGCACGATCCCTCTACCGGTCTTTTTAACAAACACTATTTATTTATGCGGCTAAACGAAGAGCTAGAACGCAGCCGCCGTTATAAATTTCCGGTGTGCGTGGCGCTGATTACCGCCGAACAGTGGGACATGCTTACAGAACGCTACGGCAGCGAAAGCACCGAAAATGTGCTTAAAGAATTGGGCAAGCTTATTCAAAAAAATATCCGCTTATCGGATATTGTATGCCGTTACGATGAAAAACATTTGGGACTTCTTTTGCCACACACAACCGTAGCCGAATCAAAAGTATTTTGGAAACGCTTGTCGCGTGTTTTGGCCGCACAACCTTTAAGCGTGGGTAACAAAAACTACATGCTCAGTTTTAAATTTGGCGTATTGCCCATCACACTTAAAACCGAACACGTAGAAGATAAATTATCGATGATTTGTTCAGAGCTGGGAGCTTAATCTTCAAAAAATGAAACCAGTTTATTGTGATTGGCGCGCGCATCCTCAAAACCCAATTCAAGCAGCTTTTTAAGATACGCCGGAATAAATAAAATAAAGGTTAAAAAATCAAGTCCACTCATTAAATCTACATCCAAAGCTTTTAGTAAAAAGCGCTCAAAGTAGCTGGTGTTTTGTCTTAAAAAATTCTTTTGCTCCACACATTCAAAAAAAACCTTGCGAATATCACGGCTAGGAAAAATACCCAGCGCTTCTATTTGTGTGAGCCCTCTAATACCAAACTCGTTTCCCTTGCCATGCTCGGCCATGTATCCGTTAAGCTTTTCTAAAAAATCGGAGCCAAAGGCTTCTTTGCAGGCATTAATAATTTGGTTAATGCGCGCTAACTGCGCCAAATCGTATTCTAACCTATCCACCAAAACTGTTTTTAAAATATTACCCATCAATTCACCCAGCGACGGGTACAGCGGATTTAAATCTACCACAGGCAACTGTGGCGCTTCGGCGCTTTCACTTTTGTGATGAAGTCCAATCACCAATACCTTTTCAGCCCCCATATGAATAGCCGGCGACATAGGCGTATTTAAACGCAAACCACCATCGCAATAGTAATCGTTACCAATACGCACCGGTGGAAACAAAACTGGAATAGCCGAGGATGCCAGTGTATGACGCACATCCAAATTTACATAATGCGCCTTATGACGACCTGTATACACAATGGAATTATCCTTTTGAATAAAATGTTCTATCACTCCCGAATGAATATTGGTGGTGGTAAGACTTACAGCTTTAATATGGCCATTTTGAATATTAACGGGAATTTGCCGCCACGGAATAATACTGTGCAACAAGCGCGGCAAGGGCGTGGTATCTAAAAAGCCCGAAAAATGAATACGATTTAATTGCACCTGATTTAAATTTTTATTCCCGCGCGAAAAAATATTGCGCATGATACCAAAAAAACTGCGCATTAAAAATGCAGTGAGGCTCCCTACCCCGCGACGGTACACATTATTTTGATTAAGATTATTCCAAATGGTATAAGCCTGTTGCCCTTGAAACTCAAGGTTATGCGCGGTAGCCGCCATAAAGCAGGTGTTGATAGCGCCAATGGATGAACCGGCTAAAATATCCACATGCCTCTTTTTGGCAATGTGCGGCGGCAACATGGTGCGGATGTAATGAATAACCCCCGCCTCATAAGCTCCACGCGCACCGCCGCCCGAGAGCACAATAGCCAACTTTTTTTGACGCGGTGTATTAGAGACGGGTAAAGACATATACCGTCTATTTTAAAGGAGGTTTACTAGATTAGGAAGGGGGAATATTATTGTTTTTCTGTTTCGCTAAATCTATTAAAAGCATTTTCAGGACGTCCACCGCCTCTAATTGGGCCACCGCCGCGTGGAGAATGGCTCAATTTAGATCTGGCTTCTTTAGCTGTTTCGCTAGCGTTCAAGCCGGCCTGACCACCACCTTGGGCCGACATAGCTGCCGTCATGGCTTTTTTAGCAGGACCTTCTTTTGAACCAATTTTATCACGCGCTGTTCTTAAGGCCGTAATAGAAGCGTCAGCTCTCGTTCTAAATGTAGAACGATGATCTTTTCCTGAGGTATTTATTTCTCCAATTACGGCATTGGCACGGGCTTCAATACGATCCTCACCGGTACCTTTGCGGATGGCAGTGCCAATACTATTCCAAGCATCAATACCTTTTGCAATACCTGTTGGTGCTGCACTAATTAAACCGGCGCCTTCGTTAATAAAGCCTGAGCCTCCAGTAAACCAATCTTTTACAGTACTCATTCCCGTTTTTAACACTTTACCAGCTGGCACACGTTCACCAAGTGATCTTTTTAACAAAATTTCACTAGCCGGATCATCGGCCTTATAGCCTTCTACGGCACGGGTTAAACGGGCAGCAGCTTGCGTAGATTTATCCCAATCGCGTTCAGCACGAGAACGCGCTTGCGTCCAATCGGCAATAAATTGTTTTTTATCGGTATTGTTATCTGCAATTCCACTGAATGTATCCCACTTTAAAGCTTCCTCAGCCCTACCACTGCCGAAGGTTCCGTGCAGCTTATCCCAAGCCTGACCAGCAGCAGTTGTCATTTGATCAGCAGGTATTGGATTCCCCTGAGCATCTCTATCGTCAGCATGTATTTGTGAATAAAGCTCAGTAAATTGTTGTTCATTCATACCACCAGGATAACGGTTAAATACGCGCTCCATGGTACTAGTCATAGGTTCATTAAAATTATCTCCAGTGATAGCTCCACCCTCGCCGGTACCTTCAACACCCAAAGCACTGGCATATTGAGTAGCAGCTTCACGGCCTTCAAAAACAGCGCGGGCTTCTGCACCATAACGTTCGGCTACGGCAGGGTC
>JAIBAG010000050.1 GCA_019695305.1 bacterium | reverse complement strand
TTGGCCCCTAGCCTTTAAAATCGCGATCGTTTCTCGTTCAATTAAAGTAAATTGATAGTAGTTTTTACCCATATCCACTCAGAATACTCATCTATTCTAAGTGGTGCACTTGCTTATTGAACCCAGGCATTTCAAAACATGCCCTTCTTTCATTCATTGCCTAAAAAATAATCAACCAAAACCATATAACATTTTCAATTTTAAAAAACTTTCTGATGATTAAAATGAAGGCAGTCGCTTTTATTTTAAGCATAAATCATCAGATTTAAGTCCATGATCTCTTTTAAAGTAAAGTCTGCAATTGATGGATAAATCCTTAAAAAAAAAGATAATTTTAAAGAAAAAGTAATTTCAGCTCATTGTTATTAATTATGGCAAACAATTTGCTTAGTTGCTCCGTAAGCGGGAGGGTATTTATGGGACATGTCCTAAAAAAATCAAATTTGGAAATGCTATCTTTTGAGGAAGATGAACAAACCATTATTGATACGTCACCACAGGCTATTTTGTCACCGATGTATCAGTTTTTTCATTCACCTTATTTCCCAAAAACTTTTTTCTTTTTAATAGCGCAATATTTTAAAGGTGTAAGAACAAGAATGATTGAGTCGCGTGATAACGACCGCATTATGTACGCCGATAGTCTTTATCAAAGAGTAAGACGCTTTATTGAATCGTGCTTTACCTACATGGCAAATAATCTTAAAAGCTAATTGTTACAAAACTTTGTAATCCAGGCCAAAGCCGCTTTTATACCATCTACGGCAGCACTTGTGATACCACCCGCGTAACCAGGCCCTTCGCCGCAGGGAAATAAACCTTGTGTGCTCACACTTTCAAATGTATCGGGATTGCGCGTGATACGCACGGGGGACGAGGTTCGGGATTCCACAGCATGCAGCATGGCATCGCCATACAAAAATCCGGGGCGGCGTTTTTCAAAATCGAGAAAAGCTTTAGACAAATAATTGTAAATCCAGCCAGGCAACACTTGGCTTAAATCAGCCGCAACCACTCCGGAGGGACAACTGGATGCGCCTATAGCGCCTTTCTTTCCGTTTAAAAAATCTTCCAAACGTTGCGCTGGAATTTTGCGCCCATCGCTTAAATTAAAAACATTCTTTTCAATCTCCCGCTGAAAACCCATCATTTTAAACGGATCATCCCCTTCCACACGAGCAGTATCGACACTGCACACGATAGCCGCATTGGCAAAAGGCGAATTGCGATGATAATTACTCATTCCGTTTACAACAATTGTACCCGGGTCGGTGGTGCTCGAAATCACATAACCACCAGGGCACATACAAAAACTATACACACCTACTTTTTCTTGATCCCAATACGAAGTGAGCTTGTACTGCGCTGTTTCATCTACGCTCGCCTCACCATATTGCCATTGATTGATATACTGTTGTGGGTGTTCAATACGAAGGCCTAAAGCAAATGATTTGGGCTCAAAAAATACGCCCTGCTCTTTGAGTGTTTTAAAAAAAGAGCCCGCGCTATGGCCACAAGCCAACACTAAGCCTGTGCCTTTTACAGTTTTACCATTACTTAGCTTAACCCCCGTAACAGCTTTATCTGTAAGTTCTAACCCCAACACTGCCGTGTTAAAACGCAAGTCGCCACCTTGTTTAATTAAATCATCACTCATCCGGCGAATTACTTCACGGATAAGATTACTCCCTACATGAGGGTTATAGGCATAGGTAATTTCGGCCGGGGCGCCATATTCCACCAAGGCCTGCATCACGTGTGGAATAAGCGGACTTTTAATGCGCGTGATCAGCTTACCATCACTAAACGTTCCGGCGCCGCCCTCGCCATTACACACGTTACTGGCTGTATCTAAAACACCTTTACGCCAATAGAGACTAATTTTACGCATGCGCTCATGCGTTCGATCGCCCTGCTCCAGTAAAACAGGTGTGATCCCGTGTTTTAAAAAAGTCCAGGCCGCAAAAAGACCGGCAGGTCCAGCACCAATAATAAGTGGCGGATCGCCCTTAAAACTCACTTTTTTAAAGGGATAGATGATTTCCTCCACCTTTTCTCCTTTAAAATACACTTCGAGCGAGTATTCCCAATGGAGCTGACGGCTCCGGGCATCGAGACTTCGCTTTAAAATACGGATTTGTTCGATCTGTGACGGAGGAATCCCTAAAAAATCGGCCACAAGCGGCGTTAAGTGAGGTTCTTTTGAATACGGAATACGAAAGGATTGAATTTTTTTCATAGTAACCAGGGCTCCTGTTAAGAACCAAAGTAAAATCATTTTAAAGGATTAGCTTTTATAAAGCAAGGAAGGTATCATAGCAAAATATGACAACTCAACTTGGAGCAGGAAAAGAAATTTTAGCTTATTGTGGAAAATGTAAACTGAATTTGGCCCATATTATTGTGGCCATGAATAGCCCCACCGCTATTGGGCAATGCCAATGTAAAACGTGCAAAGCTGTTCACGCTTATCGCAGTAATGAACCCAAACCCGTCCGCCGTAAAGCTGTAGCCCTGGCTAAGCCTGCGGCCCACAAATCGTGGCATGAAGCCATCGAGTCGGCCAAAGGACAGGCCCGCCCCTATGCTATGGCCACGGCTTTTAAAAAGGGCGATCTGATCGCCCATCCTGTTTTTGGAAAGGGTGTGGTGGAATCGGTTTTAGAAAACAACAAAATTGAAACGCATTTTGAGCAAGGGTTTAAAACGTTAATCCATCAATCTTAATTTTTATTTTTTTATAACGCTAATCGATCCATCAATTTCCAGCATGGCAAGCTTTACATCGTCCACACGTGCTGCATCGTGCTCACGTAGCGCCTGGCTTAATTCATCGTCTGTAATTTTTTCTATCTGCATGTTTTTTACAATTACTTTCCCATCATAAACAAGAGGTGTTGGCACACCCTCTATAACTTTGCGCACCGCCTTAAAACGCCACGACAAACGCGACACAATAAAATTGATAATCAGTAAAAAAACACCCACAAGAAGCCCGCCGCTTAAGGTGTAATCATTCCCCGTCATGGCGTTTTGAACACCGTTGGCTATTAAGAGAAGAAGCACCATATCAAACGGCGTCATATTACCCACATCGCGCTTGCCGCTAATACGAATGCCAATAAGAAGCACAAAATAAACAACAACCGAGCGGATAAAAAGATTAAGAATAGGTTCTTGGGGGATCCACATACAGCAGAAATGATATGCGGCTACAAATTTGTCAATTTGAATTACAAGGCCAAGCGATACACAACAAAAGCCACAATATACGCCAAAACAAAATATAAAATAAAAGCAAAGGCTGGCAACTTCCACGAACCACTTTCACGTTTTAAAGTAGCCAGTGTTGCCACACATTGGAGCGCTACCGCGTAAAAAGCCAAAAGAGCCAAACCAGAAGGAAGGGTTAAGCCAGTCGACGCTAATTTATCGGCCAAACTTCCCATATTACTATCGGCACTTTCAATACCTAAAAGAGCTCCCATTGTACCCACAAAAACTTCGCGGGCCAAAAACGACGTGAGAATAGCAACAGCATACATCCAATCAAGCCCCAAAGGCTTAACAAGAGGTTCAAAATAATGACCAATGGTAGCCATGTACGACTGTGATAAATCGGTTCCATGATTGGGCATATAACCCAAAAACCAAACAACAACCGTAACCGTAAAAATAATACCGCCGGCACGCATTAAAAACGCCCGCGCCTTCTCCCAACTATGGCGCACCAAAACACGCCACATGGGCAAACGATAAGGCGGCATTTCTAAAATAAACGGTGTATCATCGGTAGCTTTATAACCCGTGCGCGATAAAATGCCCGTTACTAAAAGCGCCACCACAATGCCAAACAAGTACAAACAAAAAAACACCAGCCCTTGTAAGCCCAAAATCCCTCCCAAAAGAGTTTTAGCAGGAATAAGAGTGGCAATTAAAAGACCATAAACGGGTAGACGTGCCGAACAAGCCATGAGAGGGATAGCCATGTACGTTAAAAATCGGCGTCGGGGAGAATCGATGGTACGTGCCGCATACAAACCGGGAATGGCACAGGCAAAACCCGAGAGCATGGGCACAAAGCTTTTACCTGTTAGCCCAAAATATTTGAGGGGGCGATGACACAACACAGCCGCACGCGCCAGGTAGCCCGAGTCTTCTAAAAAACCCACAATAAAACTGAGTACAAAAATTTGAGGCACAAACACAATAAAAGCCCCAATACCTCCAAAAAGTGCATCCCTTACAAAATCGGCCCAAAACCCTGGAGGCATATGGCTTACAACAAAAGCAGACATGATTTTGAGCCCACTATCAAGCCCATCCATTAAAGGCGCCGCCCAGCTGAAAATAGACTGAAATAAAAAATACATGATGGAAAAAAATGCCAAAAAACCAAATCCGGATGAAAGTAAAAAACGGTCAAAGCGATATTGGGTTTTTAACAGCACATCGCCTTTGGGACCATACTTGCGGGCCAAATCATGAGCCACAAAAGTCATGTCATGATCGGCCGTTTCCATAAGTGATTGTGGAATATTTTTGCTAACCACCGGACTACTCACCAAATCTTCTAATTGCGAAAGCCCTTCTTGAGTACGGGCCGATAACAAAATAACAGGCACCCCTAACTCATGGCTTAAACCTTGAATATCCACCTGCATGTTATTGGCTTTTAATTCATCCAGCATGTTGGCCGCAAAAATGACTTTATTATTTTTGGCTGTGGCCAATTTTAATACCTGCAATCCGTATATAAGGCTACGCTCCAAACGTGTGGCATCCAATACACATATCACCAAGCGTACATCTTTATTTTCTAAAGCTTCGGTTAACGCCTTAACCGCTACCCGCTCATCGCCGGTTAAGGCATTCATGCTGTACACGCCCGGGAAATCAACATATTCAATTTGAGGATATAAGCGACTGGCGCCCGAATGAATTTCAACCGTAACACCCGGAAAATTGGCCACCTTTTGATTAAGTCCGGTTAAACGGTTAAATAAAAGACTTTTACCGGCATTGGGGCTACCCACAATAAGAACCTGTTCGTTCATATATCGCCTACCTCAATGGCCACAGCTATTTCCTTTTCAAGCGAATACACCGAATCACCCACTCTATAAAGCCTGGGGTTGCCGGCAGGTGTTACGCGCACACAGGTAATTTTTTCGTTAGGATGAAAACCAAGCTCGTTAAGTCGTTGGCGATAGGCCGCAGGTATTTCATCGGAAAGGGCCGTGATAAGCGTTTGACTATTTTCTAAAAGACTCCAGAGATTCATAGTTCTATTTGAAAATGATTTTCAATTACACCTAGGAGTATCAACGTACCTCTCATAAGTCAAGAGCTTCCATCTTGACAGTCGCCTCCTTCCTGCTACTAAAAGTATGGTGACTAGCCATTCTAAAACTATTTTATTTCATCAACACAAGTTACAGGTTACGTTCATCAAAAATTCTGTGAGCCACCAGCCAACGCTCGTTTTTTTACATGATGCTTTAGGCAGCATTGCCCAATGGCGTGGCTTTCCAGAAAAACTTGCTCAAGAAACAGGGCTTAATGCACTGGTCTATGATCGTTTGGGGTATGGTAAATCGGATGAAAACCCAACAAAGCGGGACATAAACTATTTACACGATTATGCTTTAAAAGAATTGCCGGCCGTACTCAACGCCCTCCATATTAACGATGTTATTTTGGTTGGCCATAGCGATGGAGGTTCCATCGCACTTATTTTTGCAGGATCACATCACACACACATTAAAACGAGTGGGCTTATCACTGAAGCCGCACACGTATTTGTGGAAGAAATTACCTTAGCAGGTATTAATGATGTGGTGATTTCCGCAAAACAAAATGATTTTGTAAATAAATTAAAAAAGTTTCATGGCAACAAAGCTCAAAGTGTTTTTGATGGTTGGCACAAAACCTGGTTTTTGCCAGAATTTAAAAGCTGGAATATTGAGGGCTATCTTGCCAACATCACCTGCCCCAGTTTAATTATTCAGGGAATGGATGATGAGTATGGAACTAAGGCTCAAGTAGAGGCTATTACCCGCCAAATAAAAGGCCCTACACAAAGTTTAATAATTCCAAATTGTGCGCATGTACCGCATTATCAGGCGCCAGAAGCCACTTTTAAGGCTATGTGTACATTTATTAAAAAACGATGAGGGGTTTACAAGTTTAGTTGTGTGTGCCAAAAATAAGTTATGAAACATTTTTTACTTAGCACCATTTTTGCTTTGGCGCCTTTTGTAACTTACGCCCAAACCATTACTCCCGGCATGAAAGCCGCCGATGTCACGGCATTAAAAGGCCAGCCCTATTATCAAACCAGCCACTACAGCCATAAACCCGATGACCAGGTGTGGCTTTACACCAAGGCCGAATCTAACAAAAAAGTGGATGAAAAGCAGATTACCGATACGCAAACTAACTGGCCTACTTTATACCGAAAAACGGTAGAACGTACGTGTCAGGTGGGTGATGTTTTTGTAGAGGTGACTAATGGTGTGGTTAAAAACGTAATTCCGGCGAATAATAAAATGTCGTACGGCCCTTGCTCCATAACAACTACAGAAGAATACTTACCTATCGTTAATGGAGCACCGTCTAACACTCCAAGTCGTACTGTAAACAACACAGAACTTGATGGCGGCACACCCTTTAAATAAAAAAGCCGTTTCTGCATACACAAAAACGGCTTTTTTTATTTTTTACAAAATCAGATTTTATCTAAAACCAACAGTGGCGTTTTCAATAGCACAGCGGCCATCGCCCAAAATACCGTTAGAGGCATCAAAGTAAAAAGTGGTTTGGCCGGGAACAACAAGTTCGGTAGCCAGTTCCCCTACCTGAAATTCATTGGCGCCGGTTGCGGCAATAACGGCATCGGGGTCGGTAGAAGCAAAAACAGTTACAACATCGGCTCCGGGGGCTTCAAAAGTTCCGGTTGCGGTTACATCGTTCCCTTCAAGATCTACCCAGGGTGTCACTTCGCCCGAATCGGTTCTGTAGATATCAAAGCTTTCTTCCGTATCGGCATCACATACACCGGGCCAGGCCGTAACAGCATCGTCATCGGGCACAAAACCTATCACGTCGCTTAATACCATAATCACACAAGGGTAAGAGCCTTCATCCACTTCGGTTTCAAATAAAACAGGATTACCGGCAAAATCTTTTTCCACAGCCGTTTCACCATCACCACCTACTAAAACAGCATCGCTACAATCGGTATTGGGGCTTATATAAAAACCATACAGCGTCATGTTAATAACAGTAGGGCTTCCAACGGGGGTTAAGTCATCTCGCGTAATCGCCATCTCACGCACGCTAATGCTTCCGGCAGCTTCCTCTGAGCTTCCGGCACCGTACACCGTTAAATTATTGGATGATGTAGACGAGCTTGAACAAGCCGCAAACAAACACAAAGCTAAAACCGAAATGATTTTTTTCATGATTCCCCCAAATAAAAGTTGAGACACAATTGTACATATCTCACACGGGGGTGTCTAGATGCAATTTTAAATAATATGAATAGCTTCCTGATCGAGCAGGTTTTGAATGGTGGTGAGTAAATCGGGCATTTCAAAGGGTTTAATCACAATGGCATTGGCTCCGTTAGCAACAAGGCGCTTGGCCAAACTTTCTTCGGTGGCAGCTGTTACAATAATAACGGGTAAATTTTTGGTATCTTCTTTGCCACGCAGGGCCTTAAGTACAACATCACCGGTACCCCCCGGCATGTTCACATCCAGCAACATAAGATCGGGCTTTTGCTGGTGCGCCATTTGAATGGCCCGCAGGCCTTCGGAGGCCGTGATTACCTCAAAACCCACCGAAACAAGGGCTTGCGATAGCAGGCTAACAAAATCGGGCTCGTCATCGGCCAAGAGTATTTTTTTGGGTTTAATGGTGTTCATGCCTTAGGTATAGAGTAAAAAAACCACTGGTTAATAGCAAGCAGATGGTAAAAATTATTTCACATTTCAAAAGCTTTAGCCTCTTGTTTTTTAAGGGATAAAAACATGAAAAGAACCGATTAAAAAAATTGACTAATAAAACTTCGTTTGTTAGGGTGCCGTCCCTTTCAAGTACATGCTTGAAAAGGCTACATTTTTTATGTAGGAGGCGCTAGCTCAGTTGGTAGAGCACATCCCTTTTAAGGATGGTGTCCCGGGTTCGATTCCCGGGCGCCTCACA
>JAIBAG010000049.1 GCA_019695305.1 bacterium | reverse complement strand
AATCCAGCAAAGCTGGATAAGAGGCTGTAACAAAATAATTTAAATACTTTAAATTACTAGATTTGAATACCAATCCAGCAAAGCTGGATAAGAGGCTGTAACAAAATAATTTAAATACTTTAAATTATTTTGAACAGCCTCTAAACACAAAAGCCCGTGATGATTGGGGCCACCCCCTTTCACACACGGGCTTTTATGCTCTGTCTATCGCTTAGGAGGAACTTTTAAGCCTCTCTAGAGTATTTAAACCCTCATGGCTGGCGGTACTTCTTGTCGAAGCCCCATTCCCTCATGCCGTTGGTTTCTCCCGATGGCTTGGCTGGACACCAAGTTCTAATCGGGCCGCCTCGGTTTCAGGGTATTGTGCCGCCCATGAAAATCGACAACTTTTGGCTTTTTGGATGAAAGCCTTTGGGCTGCCTGTCCTCTTATGAGGTTTCCAAGTGGTTCCTATGGCTTTTGACTATTTTTCCTAAAAGCCGCTTCCAGCTTTTTCCTTTTATAACCTTATCATCTCCCTCTTACGGTGAAGACAAATGAGCTTTTAAAGTTTTAGATAAACAATCTAGATATTATTTTTTCAAACAACATCCGCCATTTCAACCTTTGCTTCCGCTTTCCGGTTGGCCGTTCAAAAAATCCGTCAATTCTGGTTCCGGACCCTCCACAGGGAGCTATCCTTACGGTTAGCCCCACCACAGAGACGAATTGATTCGCATCTTTTTAGTTTGCACCCGGCCAATCTGTAGTTCGGGCGTTCTCTAAACGATAGATAGATTTTCAAGGAACAAAAATTTGTGTTGAATGTTCTGCAGTATACTCAGAAAAAGTTTACTCACAAGACACTATTTTTTTTCATAGCTCTAACCGCTTGAAAAAATTAATTTATTTTGATGGTAAAAAAGTTATCCACAGCTGTTCATAACTTTTTCCACGCTGAATAGCGCTGTAAGTTTAGAAAACAACTCTATAAATTATAACAACATTTTTTGCTGTGACTGTACTGGGGATAAATAGCAAATAATACCCCTTAAAAAGAGTCTGCTGCGCCATTTTATTAATCAGGTAAGCACCTAAAATTGCTTCTTATTTCACAAAATTCTGTTACCATTTGTGTTCTTGTTTAACTGTAAGCAAGGGGGGAACAGTTTGAATTTTTCTATAAAAGCTGCGGTAAAAACTTTTTTTGCAAATATTATTGTAGCGCTTATCTATTTTTTGCTGGGGAAACTAGGGCTCACCATGGCCAGTTTGCACCATAATGTATCACCCATTTGGCCAGCCAGCGGATTTGCTGTTGCTTCTCTCATATTTTTAGGACCTCAAAGTATCCCAGGCATTTTTATTGGGGCTTTTTTTGTAAACGACACATCTCTCAACTCCACCTTGCCTGCTCTTTCCATTGCCGTGGGCAATACTCTACTTGCTGTTGCCGCCGTTTACATCATCAACATCTTCAAAAAGTTTAGGGAATACTTAGGCTATTTTTCCATTCCACTCGGAACAATTGTGGGTGGTGCAATTGGCGCCTCCATAAGTGCGGTGGGAGGAGTTGCTACACTATACCTATTTAAACTTCTCGCGAAGGACAATGTTAGTGGTGTTTGGCTTACCTGGTGGGTTGGCGATACCCTTGGAGTTTTGCTTGTCACACCATTTTTAATTGCTCTTTTGTCTTATATTCTTAAAAAGAAAAAAATCTCTCTTATATTGGCAGCAAAATTAGTAACCCTTACTTGTTTAACCGCCGCAGGCGCTCTATTTGCCTATTATTATCCACAGTTTAAAGCTCTCATTTTTCTTTCCTTTCCTATTATCCTTCTTGCCACTCTATGGCTTGATAACTTTGGAGCTTATTATGTAGCTCTTCTTGCCGCCTCTATTTGTACCCTAGCCACCGTGCTGGGCGCAGGCCCCTTTAACGGACTTTCTTTAAATAACAGCTTTTTATTTTTAGAGTTATTTTTATCGGCTGTGGCCTTAAGCGCACTCATCTTGCCTATATTTAAAAAAATGGGAGACTTAGTACTACCCGCCACCGTTTTATTGGTGGGATGGGCTTTATCAGGTATTTTATTTTATTCTCTCGATCAAAATCGTCGTCTTCTAGACGAAGCCCATCAAAACTCTCACATCCAGCAAATTGAAACAGAAGTTTTAGAGCGTATGGCCACCTACGAAGACGCTTTGCGTTCGGGTATTAGCTTATTTGGAGCCTCTAAAAGTGTGGAGCATGACGAATGGCAAAACTTTGTAGCGTCTTCAAAATTAATAGAAAGATACCCGGGAGTAAATGGCATGGGGGTTGTGATGAATGTTTTTCCATCCGATCTCGATTCCTTTATTGCTGACACACAAGCCGATAATGCACCCACTTATAATATTCACACCGTACCCGGCATAACAAATCCTCCCCCGGCCGATGTCCATTTTCTTATAAAATATATCGAACCGATTGAAACAAATTCACCTGCCTTAGGCCTTGATTTAGCTTCCGAAACAAATCGCAGAACAGCAGCCGAGTTAGCTCGTGATTTGGGCGAGCTGGTCATGACTGATAAAATTATTTTGATTCAGGATCAAAATAAACAACCGGGGTTTCTCATTTTTTTACCCTTCTATCAAAAAAATACCGTTCTTAAAACTGTTGAAGACCGTCGCGCCAATATTGTGGGATGGATCTATGCTCCGTTTGTTACAAAAAATTTCATGAGTGTCATCATGGGCACAGAAAAAGAGGAAATGGACGTATACTTATTTGAAGGACACAGTACAAACCCCGAACATTTACTCTACAACTCCAGCGAAATTTCTAATATTCCATCAAGGTTTGATTCCATTACCAGCCTTAATATGGCTCATAAGTCGTTTACACTGGGATGGACACGCACTCCCTACTTTGAAGCTGAAAACATAGCCCCTTCAGCCTATGTAGCATCTTTTGCTGCCTTTCTATCACTCTTGCTAGCAAGCCTGGTTGTTACTCTCCGCTCATTTGAACAACGTGCTGTTAGCATTGCCAAAGAAAGAACTGCCGATTTACAAGAACGCAAAGTTCAATTGCGCAATGCTTATAACCAATTACAAGAAACCCAAGAGCAGCTTTTAGCCAGCCAAAAAATGGATGCTATCGGTAAATTGGCGGGAGGTATTGCTCACGATTTTAATAATATCTTAAACGGCATTTTAGGATATGCCTCTATTTTAAAAAATAAATTTATAGACGACACCAAAACAAGTGCACAATTACAAATTATTATTACCTCGGCCGAACGCGGCGCCAAACTTACCACCGAGCTATTAGGTTTTGCTCGAAAAGGTCAGTATGAAAAAAAGGTTCTCGATCTCAATAACTGCATTGAAGAATCATTTAATTTACTTACATCTACCCTTCCAAAAAATATCAGTTTTAATTTTAATTTTAGCAAAGGGTCCTGCTGCTTTGAAGGTGACTCTAATCAGATCGTTCAGGTATTTTTAAATTTAGGTATTAATGCACGCGATGCCATGCCCCAGGGAGGCGCTCTTAATATTGCCACACAAGTTATCAACTTTAACGAAAGTGACATCAAAAATTTAAAACTGGATCTTAAACCCGGCTCGTATGTTCACTGCTCGTTTTCAGATACCGGACATGGCATCCCCGACCAAATTAAAGCCAAAATATTTGACCCTTTCTTTACCACAAAAGAGCAAGGCAAAGGAACGGGCCTTGGGTTATCTATGGTTTATGGTATAATTAAAAATCACGATGGTGACATTTCTGTCTTATCAACGCCTGGACAAGGCACTACATTTAATCTGTATTTTCCAAAAACTAATAAAACTCCAGACATCGAAAAAACTAAAACATTAACACCAGAGCAATTGAAAGAAATTAAACAAAATCTATCCGGCAAAATGCTTTTAGCCGTTGATGACGAACCTATTACGCTCGCTTATATAAAAGAAATACTGGAAGAAGCAGAACTAAAAGTAATAACGGCTGCCAATGGAGAGGAAGCATTATCTATTTTAGAAAATAAAAATAACCGCATCGATTTATGTGTTTTAGACATTGTGATGCCTGTCATGGACGGCATAACCCTTTTCAACCATCTAAAACAGAGAAAAATCGAAACTCCTATTATTTTTGCGAGTGGATACGCCGAGGACACGGCCGTTGCTAAAATTCAAAAAACGGACAACGTAGGATTTATTCAAAAACCTTACAACAAGGTAAAATTGCTAGAAACCATACTAAAAAAATTAAAGAAATAAATTGGATGTAAAGTATGAAATTACAAAATAAAATATCAGCTCTTGTTTTAAGCCTTGTATTTTTTCTCACACTGATTCTTTTTGTATTAGTACAGTCAAAATTATCTGTTGAATTTAGGGAAATTGAAACTGATTTAGCACAAAAAAATACCAAGCGCGTTGTAGATGCTATGCAAAATATGGTGGATACCCTTTATGCCAATCAGGGAGATTGGTCTTTATGGGATGACACCTTTTATTTTATACAAAATCATAATCAGGCTTATATTGATTCTAACCTTACTGATGCGTCAATCGCAACCACCGGTGTTGATTTTATGCTTTTTGTAAACCTGCAGGGAAAAGTTATTCATCATAAAAGCATCAATCACGAAAACCGTACAGAAACGGCAACACCCGACTTTATTTTAAAATTAGTATCACCCGAATATGGTATGCTTAACTTTAAAGATACTCAAGATCATCATCAAGGCGTGATCACGCTCAATGATACGTTTTACGTAATTAGCGCCCAACCTGTGCTTCTCTCTTCGGGTGAAGGTGATTCTGGGGGCACTTTAATATGGGGCTACAAGCTTGGTAATAGTGTTATTAATAAAATAAATGACATTACCCATAACAAATTTTCAATTTTATTATCCGATAAACTTGACAAAACTATTTCTCAAGACCTTCAGAATAAAAGCATCGTCTCTAGAATTATCGATGACAACGCTTACTACACCTATACCTATTTTCCCAACTACAAAGGTGATCACGAATATTATATCGAAACCCGCTTAGAGCGCCCGCTTTATAATCAGTATATTAAAACCATAAAGGCTATAGGCTTTGGACTATGCACTGTTGCTTTTCTCTTTGGCCTCATTCTCATTTCGACTATTCACAAAACAGTAACTCGCCCCCTTCTTGATTTAGGAATGGATTTAGAGAGTATAACTCTATCGCAAAATACAAGCTTACGGCTTACAAAAGCATCCGATGATGAAATAGGTAAAATAAGAACCACAATTAACAGCATGCTTGATGCTATTGATCAATCACGAGAAAAAATCTCCAGTATTCAGGAGCAACTCTATCAATCTCAAAAAATGGAATCGATAGGTAAACTGGCTGGCGGTATTGCTCACGATTTTAATAATTTATTGGGTGGCATATTGGGTTATGCTTCTCTCTTAAAGGAGCAATTAACAGATAATGAAAAAGCTCAAAAGAGACTGGCTGTAATTTCTTCTTCGGCTCAGCGTGGCGCCCAACTCACACGCGAGTTATTAGCCTTTGCTCGCAAGGGTGCCTATGAAAAAACCGTACTTAATCTCAACACCCTCATTAACCAAACTATTGAAATTTTACAAAGTACAGTGGGTAAAAATGTTACAATCCATAAAAATCTGGATGACCAACTCTTGAATGTAGAAGGTGATTCCACTCAACTTTCTCAAATTATCATGAATTTAGGGATTAACGCCCGCGATGCCATGAATGATGTGGGAAATATATTTTTCACAACCAAAAATATTTTATTTACCACCGACCAACCTCAACTTAAATTAAAAGCAGGGCAATATATAGAGCTTACTTGTGAAGATACAGGCCCTGGCATCAACGATGCGTTAAGAGAAAAAATTTTTGAACCTTTTTTTACAACAAAACCTTCCGGAAAAGGAACGGGCCTTGGATTATCAATGATCATGGGCATAGTGCAAAGCCATGAAGGGCAAACAATACTGGCTCCTTATATACAGGGTAAAGGTGCTACTTTTGTCATTTATTTGCCGGCAACTTTAAAAAGTGCTCAAAATGCTGATGAGCCTGATTCGCTTGTGTTAGATGACAACATACACTTTACCAATAAATCTATACTTGTTGTAGATGACGAAACACATATTCGCAGTTTTTTAAATGATGTTTTATCCGAGTACGGCGCCATTATTATAGAAGCCTCAAATGGTAACGAAGCACTTACTCTTCTAAAAGATCCAAAAAGTAATTTTGATTTAATTATTATGGATATTATTATGCCCGGTATTTCGGGCATCGAAACGTTTTATGAAATTCAAAAGTTTAATAAAACAACACCTGTGATGATGGCTAGTGGTTATACAGACAATGCCGATTTAGTAAAATTACGGGCAGATAAAAAGGTTAGTTTCATGCAAAAACCTTTTAGCAAAAAGGAACTTATCAATACTGTTAATGAAATTTTATTCCGGAAGATTTAAACCAACCATCCTGAGCTTATCAAGCACCATCGCTTTATCGAAGGGCTTCATGAGATACTCATTGGCACCTGCCATTAAGGCTGCCTGAACGTTTTCCATATCATTCTGGCCGGTGGTCATAATAAGAGGAATGTCTTTACCGTTAGATAATTCACGTACATTTTTTACAAAATCAAGACCTGACATTTTGGGGGTATTCCAGTCTACGAGAGCAACATCAAACGATTCGCCCCCTTTTATTTTTTCATAGGCATCAAAACAGTTTTCGGCTTCAACAATTTCCCAAGAAAAATCTTCTAAAATATCATTTAGCAACATGCGGGCAATTGGCTCATCATCGATAATTAAGATTTTCATTCTTTCCTCTTTATCAGTAGTTATTTTTGAAGTATAAAACTTATAGTTAAGTACCTATAATACAATCACTTAAGGAAATATCATATCTTAAAATAGATATTTTTAAACAAAAAATTAGCCCTAACGCCTTTAATCCAACCCAATTATGGCCAAAATCATATCCACTGATACCATTGAAGACATTTTTGGCTCATCGCCTGCCATGCAGGACATTAACAGGCTTATTAAAATTGCTTCCGGATCCAATACAAATATCCTTATTTTAGGGGAATCGGGCGTGGGTAAAGAAGTTGTGGCCCAAAGCATTCACAAACTCTCCAACCGAAAAGATAAACCTTTTGTTGTGGTTGATTGCAGCACCATGGCTCCCAATTTAATTGAAAGCGAACTCTTTGGACACGAAAAAGGCGCCTTTACCGGAGCTAATACAACCAAGCCTGGAAAATTTGAAATGGCTGATGGAGGCACCTTATTTTTAGATGAAATTGGCAATATTTCACCCGAAATTCAGGCCAAACTATTGCGCTATATTGAAACACAAACTTTTGAGCGTGTTGGTGGTCATAAATCTATTAAAACCTCGGTACGTTTTATTACAGCCACCAACGTAGATTTAAAAGAAGTATCCGATAAAGGACTTTTTAGACTCGATCTCTATCACCGTCTTAATGTATTTCCCCTGATTATCCCGCCATTGCGCGAGAGAAAAGATGATCTTCCCCTCTTCATCTATCGTTTTCTAGAAATCATGGCTAAAAAAAACAACCGGCTCATCCCTCATATTAGCGAAAAAGCCATGACGTGCTTAATTGAATATGATTACCCCGGAAACTTGAGAGAACTGCGTAATATTATTGAACGACTTGTAGTAACTAGCGATACAGATATCGATGTAAAAAATTTGCCTTCCGAAATTAAAAACGCGACTAAAAAATTAAGCACCAAGAAAATTGAATTCAGCTACGACCCTTCGATGAGTTTAAAAGAAATATCACGTCAGGCTTTACATATTATCGAAAAGGAATGGATTCATAATACACTGGCTCACACGGGTGATCATTATGGTAAAGCGGCTGAAATTTTAGGAATCACGCCCCGCACTCTTTATAATAAAATGAAGGAACTTAAAATAAGAGCCAAATAAGGCTGTTTCCTCTGCTTTCACTTCTATTCATTCTCTTCATTGTTCATTTTAGCCAAACACCCCATTCTATCACTAAAAAACGGAAAAAAGTTTCCGAAACAGGCAAAAAAGTCGGGCCTTTTTGACACTCCCTGGGTTCAATAAGCAAGTGCACCACTTAGAATAGATGAGTATTCTGAGTGGATATGGGTAAAAACTACTATCAATTTACTTTAATTGAACGAGAAACGATCGCGATTTTAAAGGCTAGGGG
>JAIBAG010000048.1 GCA_019695305.1 bacterium | reverse complement strand
GCCAAGCTGACACCTGTTTGGCTCCTGTTATAATTAGTAAGCCCTGCACTTGCTCCATAAAAGTTATTACCTGTGTAGCCAGTGGGTAACATAGGAGGAGTCATTCCACCTACTTGAAACCCGTAGGCTGTTGTTGTTGTTGTTGTTGTTGTTGTTGTTGTTTGCGTTGATTTGTCTAAAGCTACCTGATCCTGACACAACATACCAATCTGAAACGATTGATCATAATTAGTATCATCGCCAATAATTCCAATTGCACAATTACTCCCTGGAACATCAAAACCTGTAACTGTTAATTCACCCATATATTTCCTTTATTTAATGGATAATCAAAATCGAAGGATAAAATTGAATTTCTGGATAAGTAAAAAAGGCTAGAATAAAGAATAGCCGGGATCGCAAAATTATCCAGAGATTCAGTTATCCTTTGATAACGATCATCTCTAATTTTTGCTTTCCCTGGCCCAAAACACCTTTTATGCGGCAAAGAGGCTCTTTGCAAGAACTCACATAAAGGTTACCCCTCTCTATCGGCAGCGGGTTAAAAAAGTTGCGTGTTATTTTTTTAGGGGGTTTAGGGGGATTGCTTATGGGGATGAGATACCCTGAAACCTCAAAAAGGATTAACGATGGTAAGAGCGCCCACTTTTTGACCATCCGATAAATCTTCACTATATAAAATACTAGCCTCTCCGCGAATAGCCGAAGCAATAATAAGAGAATCATAAAAAGAGTATTTTATTCTGTAATGGAGATCCAAAGCCTCCTGCATTAAATCGGTATCGGGATATACCTGACACAGGGAATAAAGAACATTTTTTAAGTAAATGGAAAGATCCTCGTCCTTAAAACCTATACCAAATTTTTTGGTGGTAACATTGATAAACTCCTGCACCACTTGCAGACTTATAAAACCATCTCCAGCATTTAAAGCCGTGGCAATCAGCTTTTGAGCTTTCTTTTGCTTGGTCGGAGCTGACGTATCGAAGGAGTAAACAAGAACATTAGTATCAAGAAAATATTTATCTTTCATTCATCTCATCCCTCGAAAACTTTTTACCCGGCTTCACATACGAAAAGCGTTTCATCAGTTTTTCGTAACCATCCCGTTCTTTTTCAAAACCCGTATACTGAGCAAGCCAAGACCTAAAAATTGTATTCAGCGATTTCTTTTCTTTTTCCGCTTTTTTCCGGGCTCTTTCTATAAGAATTTCGGGGGCCGACAAGGTGATGTTTTTCATAAGCGCTCCATTTTCAACACTGTTTTAGTGTACACTATATTTGTGTGAAATCAAACAATTTTTTCTATTAATACACTACCCTAGCCCGGGAGGGCTTTGGCGGTTTCATATCTTCTTCTTTTTTAAGAAGCACACCCAGCATAGGGATAGAATTTTCGATATCTTTCATCTCCACACCCATACTGATAAGCGCATGCAACCAATCGATGAGTTCCGACGTAGACGGCGGTTTGCGCAGGTTGGTGGCCGAACGGATGGCATAGAATTTTTTAATGGCCAGTTCCATCAGCTTACCTTTGATATCCGGAAAATGAACTTTGATGATCTCGGCCATCATTTCGGGATTGGGGAATTCGATAAAATGGAAAACGCAGCGGCGCAGAAAAGCATCCGGTAATTCTTTTTCGGCGTTGGACGTGATGACCACCATGGGGCGATGAATGGCTTTTATTTCTTCCTTGGTTTCGTTAATATAAAAACGCATTTCATCAATTTCGGCCAAAAGATCATTGGGAAATTCTAAATCGGCTTTATCAATTTCATCGATGAGGAGAACCACCGGCTCTTTAGAAACAAAAGCCTCGCCCATTTTCCCAAGTTTGATGTAACGCTTAATATCCGACACATCGCCTTCACCAAAACGACTATCGTTTAAGCGCTGTACCGTATCGTACATGTACAAACCTTCCTGGGCCTTGGTGGAGCTTTTAATATTCCAACGGAGGAGCGGACGGCCGAGAGATTTTGCAATAGATGTAGCCAATACCGTTTTACCGGTGCCCGGCTCACCTTTGAGCAATAAGGGTCTGCCAATGGCTAAAGAAGCATTCACCACTTCCTGCAATTCGGGGGCTGCAATATAATCGTCGGTTCCGGTGTATTGTTGTTTTTTGGTCATATAAATGCTCTCTCAATAATTTTCTTTAATTCCACCCCTTCTGGCAAAGTCCCATAAACCATCCCACCCTCATCTCCCACGCGCGATCTGCAAAAAGCATCTACAATATAATCGGGAGAGTATCGAATAAGAAGTGAACCCTGAAAAGCTAACGCCAGCATTTCTACCAAACGGCGCGCCGTGGCATCGGGTGCAGTTGTAGCTGCAAAAGTTTTTTCGGTTTTTGCCACAAAGGCATCAAAATTTTTATTGTGCCCTAAACCCTTTTTAATTTCGGTTAAAAGTGCGTCTCGGGTTTCGGGTTCCTTGCTTAACGCGCGGAACACATCCAAACAATTCACATTGCCGCTACCTTCCCAAATAGAATTAACGGGTGCGTCGCGATACAAACGCCCGGTAATACATTCTTCCACAAAACCCGGCCCGCCCAGCGATTCCATAGCCTCGTACACATGATTAGGCGCCCGCTTACATACCCAGTACTTGCTAATAGCCGTTGCAATGCGGCGCAGGGCTTTATCGGCATCGCTAGCATTGTCATCGTAGAGCGAAGCTAGCTTCATCATGGTAACAGCCGAGGCTTCTACTTCGAGCGATAAATCGGCCAATACATTTTGCATCAGCGGCCACTCGATTAATTTTTTACCAAAAGCTTCGCGATAGCGCGCGTGGTGAATAGCCTGCACGGTAGCCTGACGCATGTAAGCCGTGCTTCCTATCACACAATCCAAACGCGTATGATTCACCATCTGGATAATCGTGGGAACACCACGCCCTTCATCGCCCACGCGCACACCGTAAGTTTCTTCCAGTTCAATTTCGGATGAGGCGTTCGATTTATTGCCCACTTTATCTTTTAGGCGCTGGATAAAAATAGAATTTTGAGAACCATCGGGCCGAAAGCGCGGCACTAAAAAGCAAGTGAGGCCTCCGGGAGCTTGAGCGAGCATTAAAAACGCATCACTCATGGGTGCCGAACAAAACCATTTATGGCCGGTTAAACGATATTCGGTGCCACTAACAAGAGTGGCTTTGGTGGTGTTAGCGCGCACATCGGAACCACCCTGTTTTTCGGTCATGGCCATGCCTAAAATAGCACCGTTCTTTTTATCGATCGGTAAAAATCGAGCATCGTACACCGTCGATGTAATTTTAGGTTCCCACAATTTCGCCAATTCTTTATTGGCTTTTAAAGCAGGAAGAACAGCGTACGTCATGGTTATAGGGCAGCAATGCCCTTGCTCTACCTGAGCAATGAGATAATATTTTGCAGCCCGGTGCGCATGCGCTCCCGGCATGGGAGCTTTCCAGGGTTCGGCGTGAACACCATGGCTTACCGATAAATTCATGAGCGCATGATAAGCCGGATGATACTCGGCCTGATCAATGCGATTGCCGTAACGATCGAACAATTTTGCTTCGGGAGTAAATTTATTAGCTTTAAAACCCCAGTCAAAAACTTCTTCGGTTCCTGCTTTTGCTCCAAATGAAACAAGGCTATCGGCCGAAAATCCGGCTGCGAATTTTTTTTGTAATTCCTGTAAAACAGGATCGGAAGTAAAGAGATTATAAGGCGCTAAGGGAGGAGACTGGTTAAAAACTTCGTGTGTAGCCATACTAGTACCGTGCAACAGAAGGATCAATTTCTAACGACCAGGCATCAATACCACCCGCCACGTTCGATACATCTTTATAACCCATGGATGCAAGCAGCATGCACGCGCGTTGCGAGCGGCCGCCATGATGGCAGTGAATCACAATGGATTGATCCTGCTTTAATTCTTTGGGTGCCCGCGCCGGAAATTGCGACAAAGGAATAAGCGTAGCACCTTCAATACGCGCAGTTTCGTATTCATCTTGCTCGCGTACATCCACCAAAATAAAATTATCTTTGTTATCCAGTTTAGCTTTTAAATCAGTTACTGAGATTTGCTTAATATTTTGCATAAAACTCCTAAGAGTAACCCCCTCCCGTCCTCCCCCTTAATCTAAGTGGGAGGGGCGTAGAAAGCCTCCCTCCCTTAAATTAAGGGAGGGAAAAAGGGTGGGTTACTCTTTTATCTTACTCACCAACCCCTGCAACACGGCTTTTGCATCACCAAACACCATGCGTGTTTTTTCTTTGTAGAATAAAGGATTATCAATACCCGAAAAACCCGACGCCATGGAACGCTTTACCACAAAACATACCTTGGCCAAGTCGGCACGAATAATAGGCATCCCATAAATGGGGCTTGTTTTATCTTCGTTAGCAGCAGGATTGACCACGTCGTTAGCGCCAATCACAATACACACATCCGTTGTTTCCATAGAAGGATTAATATCATCCATTTCTACCAATTTATCGTAAGGCACATTGGCTTCGGCCAGGAGCACGTTCATATGCCCCGGCATACGGCCGGCTACAGGATGAATGGCAAATTTAACATCAATACCATCTTTTTCCAAAATTTCGGAAAGCTCACGGGCCGTGTGCTGCGCTTGCGCTACAGCTAAACCATACCCCGGCACCACAACAACGCTGGATGCATTCTTCACAAATTCCGCGGCATCTTCCACACTCATCTCCACCGCTTTTTGCTGAGCACCACCGCCACCTACGGCAGCTACTTCACCGCCAAAGGCACCAAACAGCACGTTACTAAAAGAACGGTTCATGGCCTTGCTCATGATCATGGCCAAAATAAACCCGGAACCACCATCCAGCGCGCCGCAAATAATCAGCACATTGTTATCTAGCGCAAAACCCGAAGCCGAGGCCGCCAAACCGGCGTAAGAATTAAGCAAGCAGATAACAACCGGCATATCAGCACCACCTATGGGCAAGACCAGCATAATGCCCAGTAAAAATCCTAACGCTACTAACGCGCAAAAATAACCCATCATCCCGGGAACAAATACGAGATATCCGAGAATGAGAATACTGGCCAAGAGCATTAAAAAATTAAGTCCGTTCTGCCCTTTAAAAGTAATGGGTTTGCCAGTAATTGTTCCCTGTAATTTTCCAAAAGCCATCAAACTTCCGGTAAACGTGAGCGAACCCAAAAGGACTTCGGCACCAATTGCGCCCATAAAAAACTTAGAAACTTCGTGACCAGCTTGAATATGCTCCCAATACTTGGAGATACCTACCAGCGCCACAGCAATCCCGCCAAACGAGTGCGACAGCGCAATACGTTCGGGCATCTTTGTCATGGGAATCCACAAACCCATAGGAGCACCAATAATAGTGCCCAGCACCAAACCTAAAACAATCCATTTGTAGATAATAATATCTTGATGAAGCAGCGTGCCCACAATGGCCAGTAACATGCCTACACCCGCCAAAATCATACCCTTGCGAGCGCGTTCGGGATGTCCCAAGCCCATCAGCCCCATAATAAACAGGGAGGAGGAAACAAAATAAATAAACTGTATGAGTTGTTCGTTCATTATTTTTTCCCTCCTTTCTCTTTTTTCTTAAACATTTTCAGCATACGGTCGGTAATGAGAAAGCCGCCCACCACGTTAATGGTGGCGCTTGTTACGGCAACAGTTCCTAAAATAGTGGCCAGTGTGTTGTATTTACCACCGGCAATTACCAGTGACGCTACAAGTGAAATACCGGAGATAGCATTGGTAGCCGACATCAGCGGTGTATGCAATAAAGCCGGCACTTTAGAAATAACCTGATACCCCAAAAAAGCGGCCAGCGTAAAAATATAGAGTCCAAAAATAACATTAGTTTCCATTTTATTTGGTGGATGGTAGATAGTGGATAGTGAATGGTAAGATTTTCTCTTTACCATCCACCAACCACCATCCACTATCCACTTACTTTAGGATGCACAACCACTCCATCCTTGATAATTACAGATCCCGCTATAATCTCATCCTGCATGTCTAAATTGAGTTTACCTTCTTTGTCGCACAGGTGATTTAACAAATTCACCATGTTGGTGGAGTACATCTGGCTGGCATGTACACATAGCTCGCTCGTGGCATTGGTAATACCCACAATTTTTACACCATTTTTATCGGCAATTTTACCAGCCTCACAGCCTTCTACGTTACCCCCCTGCTCGGCCGCTAAATCGACCACGATGGAACCGGGGCGCATGGAGGCCACCATATCGGCTGTAATAAGGATGGGCGCTTTTTTACCAGGGATGAGGGCCGTGGTAATAGCCACATCGCTTTTAGCCACATGCTTTTTAATCAATTCTTTTTGCTTGGCTTGATACTCGGCAGAGGCTTCTTTGGCATACCCACCACTACCAGCCGCATCTTCGGCAGAATCTACTTCTACAAATTTAGCACCTAACGATTGCACTTGTTCCTTTACTACTTTACGCACATCAAACACTTCTACCACAGCACCTAAACGGCGCGCCGTTGCAATTGCCTGCAGGCCTGCTACACCAGCGCCCAAAATAAGAACTTTAGCCGGCGTGATAGTTCCGGCCGCCGTCATAAGCATGGGAAAAATTTTAGGAAGGCGACTTGCAGCAGCTAGTACGGCCCAGTAACCGGCCAAGTTAGCCTGTGAACTCAGCACATCCATGCTCTGAGCTAAGGTTGTACGCGGGATCATATCCACCGCAATACTGGTTACTTTTTGTTCGGCCAGTTTTTTAACAAGGGCTGGCTCACTTAAAGGATACAAAAGGCTAACGATAGTTTGACCAGCTTTAAGAGAAATATTTTCTGGTTTGTTGATAGTAAGCACAATATCGCCGTCGGCAATACTGCCTACTTTGGCCCCAGCAGCTTCGTACTCGGAATCGGTATAACCGCTTTCCAGTCCGGCTCCACTTTCAATGATAATATCGTGTTTATTTTTAATGAGCTTTTTAGCCCCGTCCGGCGTTAGCGCCACTCTCTTTTCGCCGGCGTTTTTTTCTTTAAATACAAATATCTTCAAGTTGCTCTCCTTCGTATCCCCTTCTAGAAAAAGAGGGGTCATTTTTTGTAGTGAATTTTGGTAATTTTTGCAATCGAATAAATGATAGCGATTTAGCAAAAAAACCAAATATATCTAGTATTTTACATTATCTTTCTTTACGATCGTCTTATGACGGATGCTTTCAATGCTACCCTTTTAAAACGCATCAATCTGAACCCCGAACTCTCTCTTTTTCGTATTGCCCCTAAAACAGGACCCATTCCTCCTTTTGAGCCAGGCCAATTTGCAACCTTGGGTCTTTTAGGTAAGCATCCGCGTGTGTCCGGAAGTGTACCCGAAGAAAAAATGCACGAACCCGAAAAACTTGTGCGCCGTGCCTACTCAATTGCCTCCTCCCCTCTTCAAAAAGATTATCTCGAATTTGTGATAGTGCTTGTAAAAGAAGGAGCCCTTACGCCCAGGCTTTGGACGCTTTCAGAAGGCGACGAAATTTATTTGGGCTCTAAAATAGCTGGTCACTTTACAATGGAAGCTGTACCTCAAGATAAAAATTTAATTTTTGTAGCCACCGGCACCGGCAACGCCCCTTTTGTAAGTATGCTGGGTACTTATTTAGCCTCTCAACCTAGCCGCAAATTTGCACTTTTGCATGGCGTACGCGTCTCACAAGATTTTAGTTATCAGACCGAGATGGAAAGCATGGTCAAAAATAATCCCAATTTTTCCTATCATCCCATTATTAGCCGTCCTCAAAACGATCCCATCCCTTGGACAAAAACAGCGGGCCACGTACAGGCCCTGTGGCAAAATGGCGAAGTTGAAAAAGCATGGGGCTTTAAACCCACGCCCCAAAACACACATTTCTTTTTATGCGGCTCACCCCAAATGATTGAAAGCATGATCAGCCTTTTATCGTCTTCCGGCTTTAAGGAACACACCCAAAAAGAAGCTGGACAAATTCACGTAGAACGATATTGGTAGCCTCCCAAACGGAGGAACTATGTTTAAAGTGAATGAATATTTTGAAGGTAAAGTAAAATCGATTGCTTTTAACACCAAAGAAGCTCCCGCTACTGTAGGGGTAATGGCTAAAGGCGATTATGAATTTGGAACCGATAAAAAAGAAATCATGCTCATCATTAGTGGCTCTATGACCGTACAACTTCCCGGTTCTGCCGACTACAAACCTTTTAAAGGCGGCGATAAATTTGAAGTGCCGGCTAACAGTAAATTTAAATTAAAAGTAGCCGAAGACACAGCCTATTTGTGTTTGTATGTATAACATTATTGGCTTCTACAAATTTTTTTCATCGTTTGATACAAACCAAAAACCTTGGTTTGTTGAAAAATTAAAAGAGTACAATCTTTTAGGCACCATTATTTTAGCCCCCGAAGGTATTAACGCTACGCTCCAGGGTGATGAAAAAAACTTACAACTCTTTATAGCAGCGCTTCAACAAAAGCCGGGATTTGAAGATATGTTTATTAAATATGCTTTTAACGAAAAACCCATTTTTAAAAAACAGGTTGTTCACGTTAGAAAGGAAATTGTCACTTTAAAACGTCTCGATATTAACCCTACTACAAAAACAGCTCATCATTTAAATGCAAAAGACAGGAATAAATTATTA
>JAIBAG010000047.1 GCA_019695305.1 bacterium | reverse complement strand
CGCGATCCCTCCCGCTGTACTTCCGCCTAATGTCCCCCACTGATCGGTGGTTAAATCAAAACCCACTGTTTCTTCCACGCCCTGCACTACTTGCGTTTCTCCCACCCATTCACCAACAGATTCCCCCACCGCATGCGCGGGTATAGCCACAGGCATGGCTAATAAATCAACAGGCGCCGTAGCGGCCCCTGCCACCACCATACCACCGCCTACCGTACCCAACACACCCGCTTGCCATTCTGCAGGCACACCCGCATTATCCATCAGCACATCGGCTATGCCAAATACAGATCCAACAGCACCGCCAACTGCGGAACTTCTACTAGCGGAACTTCTACTAGCGGAACTTCTACTAAATGCCACAGCCCTCAATCTTGCAATCTTCCTTGCCCACTCAAGTTCTAAAACATACTCGCCATTGCCACCTATATAATTGCTTTTTATAGCCTGCCTTCTCACTTCCTCTGTAAAGCTTTTTATTCCTTCTTCAAGACTTGTAACCTCTTTTAACAAACTTTTAATAAACAACCCATCAATTTGAATTTGAACATTATAGGTATCACACTGGGCTATATATCTGGGAAACCCCTCCGCGTCTGGAGATAGATGAAAACCAAGAGCATCAATATAGCGAATCAGCCGGCTAACTAAGTTTGGATATCCAATGTAAAAAAATCTTTCCTTACTTATAGATGCACTATCTGAATATGTTACAAAGTATTTAATAGGTTCACTTGGATAATAACCTCTGCTAGCTTCAATTTTGATGCCTCCTCTATCCTCGGAGAGTCTCCAAATTGTAACAGTTTCCCCCTGATTAACAGCTATACCTTTATAATCACCTACCTCTTCCCCATCATAAAAACCATTTGTAGCACACACCTCTTCCCCATCATAAAAACCATTTGTAGCACACACCATACTCCCCAAAGTTGAATCACAAAACCCATCGTCCTCTTCAAGCGGCAATGGCAAGGGCATGGGATCGGCATAAACAGGGCCGGTATCAAGTGGGGCTGTTCCGGGATTAGTTACATCAGCAGAAGGGGCTGGGCTGGGCTGGGCTGGGCTGGGCTGGGCTGGGCTGGGCTGGGCTGGGCTGGGCTGGGCTGGGCTGCAACTTGGGGGCCAATTTCATAAAAAAGACCTGAACCCTGTAAATGAAATTCATCTTTACGAAATGGATCAATCAGCCAATCGATAGAACCACTGGCAATGGCCGCATCCCACTCATCTTTACTGATTTCAAAATTACCGTCAACATCCACCGTTGTACGCAAAGTAGCCACATTGCTGATTTTTTGATCTCCATAACCCACCACATAATCTTGCGCCAGCATAGACAAATCGGCATAACCTATTGTATTTTTTGTGCTCATAAATAAATTCCTCCCCAACAGTTTTATTATCGGCATATTGGGGATGATCGTTGCTTCCAAAATAGGCCCGAAATGTGGGAACTGCTACCAGGCTGTAATCATTACCATTTCGACTTTTTCGGACCCATATCCGAATAAGCCTTGACTTTTTCGGAGTACTGTTCAGAATGGCCAAATGAACCGCTTGATCACTCCCTCTATTATAAAAGACCTAACACGCAAAATGGTTTTTATTGCGGGGCCTCGCCAAACCGGAAAAACCACGCTGGCTCGTTCTCTGGATAAATCACACGACTATCTCAATTACGATTCAAAAGCCCATCGCCTGCAGATGATAGATGAAGCCTGGGATAAATCGCTTCCTCTCGTGGTCTTTGATGAAATCCATAAAATGAAAAAATGGAAAAACTGGCTTAAAGGCATTGTGGATACCCAGGAGAAAAAACAAAAGATAGTAGTTACCGGCAGCTCCAAGCTGGACACATACCGCAAAGTGGGTGATTCTCTGGCAGGCCGTTATTTTTCGTACCGCCTATACCCCCTCGACATCAAGGAAATTAGCCAGATTTTAAAACCAGAAAATCTGGAAAACGAAATTAACAAACTGCTTTTAGTAAGCGGTTTTCCCGAACCCTACCTGGAAGGTGACATCGTTTATTACAAGCGCTGGAAAAAAACACATCTCGATATCATCCTGCGCCAGGATTTGCTTGATCTTGAAAATATCCGCAGCATTACCCAAATTGAAACCTTAATTGAACTTTTGCGTCATCGGGTGGGATCCCCCGTATCCTACAGCTCGCTTGCAGGTGATTTGCAAGTAAGTGACAAAACCGTCAAACATTGGCTTACTATCTTAGAATCGATGTTTGTTATTTTTAGCATTAAGCCCTATCATAAAAATTTAACCCGAACGCTAAACAAAATGCCCAAATATTATTTTTACGATACAGCTCAAATTGCAGGGGATGACGGAATAAAATTTGAAAATCTGGTCGCGCTGTCTCTGCTCAAAGAAATTCATTATAGGGAAGATGCCCTGGGTGAAAATTACGATTTATGGTATGTGAAAAATAAAGAAGGCCACGAAATTGATTTTTTAATTACACATAACCAAAAAATCCACACTCTTATCGAAGCCAAATGGGCCGACACCACACCGTCACCTTCTTTTAAAAGCTTGGGGCCATTTTTTAAAAATAAAAGCCTCATTCAACTGGTCTATAAAACCACAAAAGCTAAAGACTACCCCAGTGGGCTTAGTATTCAACCGGCCACCTCTTGGCTAGCCAAAATGGAGTTTTAAAAATGGACAAAATCATTATCTACGCCGATGGCGCCAGCTCAGGAAATCCGGGCCCTTCCGGGTGGGGAGCTATTGTAAGCTTACCCACGGGAGACGTCTATGAACTGGGCGGCGGCGATTCTCGTTCCACCAATAATAAAATGGAACTCACCGGTGTGATAGAAGGATTGAACAGTTTAAATAAAAATGATGAGCAAATAATTATTCTAACAGATTCAGCTTACGTCCTTAAAGGAATCACCGCGTGGATTTTTGGATGGAAAAAGCGAGGCTGGAAAACAGCCGAAGGAAAAGAAGTTTTAAATGCTGATCTGTGGGAAGCATTAGACAAAGCCGTGATGCGTGTTGGGTCCAAAAATATTGAATGGAGATACGTACGAGGCCATACCGGAATTAAAGGCAACGAACGCGTGGATGAAATTGCGGTGGCTTTCTCACAAAACAAATCCATCGAACTCTACAAAGGCCCTGCCGCCCGCTATCACTTTGATATCAAAACACTCCCGCCTTTTGCTCCTATTCCCGAAATGACAGGAAAATCATCTAAACCATCTGCTCCCTATGCTTATTTAAGTCTTTTAGGGCAAACCGCCATGCGTCATGCCAACTGGGCCGAATGCGAAGCGCGCGTGAAAGGGGTTTCGGGTGCAAAATTTAAAAAGGTGATGAGTGCCGAAGAAGAAACGAAAGTGCTGGAGGGTTGGGGGGTTGCGCTTAAGTAACAATTTTTAAAATCATTTTCGCAATATTTATCTTAGAAGCGCGTCGTAAATTATACGAAATATTATTTTTCCCAAACACAATCACTTCATTGTTATCGGATTGAAAGCCAATGTCCGAACGCGCCACATTATTCATCACAATATAATCACATTTTTTCTCTTTTAATTTTTTGAGGGCATGTTTTTCGTGATGATTGGTCTCGGCCGCAAAGCCAACCAGAGTCTGGTTTGCACGTCGTTTAGCACCAAGAGCCTTGAGTATATCCGGATTTTTAACCAGTTTTAAAGTGAGCGTCTCTTTCTTCTTTTTAATTTTCGTTTTGGAGGATTTAACAGGACGATAATCGGCCACAGCCGCCACCATCATGAGGATATCTGCCTTTTTATACTGCGTCATCACTGCGTCATACATCTCGCGTGCACTGGTCACATTTATCAGTTTTGCTTTTTTAGGAGCAGATAAAGAAACAGGACCGGAGACAAGAATTACCTCATAACCTAAACCAAGTGCGGCTTCTGCCAAAGCAAAACCCATTTTCCCAGACGAATAATTAGAAATGTAGCGCACAGGATCCAGTTTTTCCTGAGTTGGTCCGGCAGTGATCAGAATTGTTTTATTCGTACGATCGTACATTCGTGCGTTCGTACGTTCGTTTTTTTCATTCGATCGCACGATCGCACGAATCATCGAACGCACTTTAAGTAGAAGCTATTTGATGATGGCCTGAATAGATTTAACAATATCCTTAGGTTCCGCAAGCCTCCCATACCCTTCCCAGCCGCACGCCAAATCGCCCTTAGCAGGTCCTGCAAAGTGAAAACCACGTTTTTTAAGAAGAGTTACATTATCCTTTGTGGCCGCGTTATCCCACATATTCACATTCATAGCAGGAGCCAGCAGAATGGGGGCTTTGGTCACAAGTATGATGGTGGATAAGAGATCATCGGCCAAACCATGCGCTGTTTTCGCTAAAAAGTTAGCTGTGGCCGGAGCAATCACAATTAAATCGGCCGTATCAGCCAGCTCGATATGCCCCATTTCGGATTCTTGCGTTAAATTAAAAATGTCGTCGTGAACTTTATTAAGGGAGAGGGCCTGAAATGTAAGGGGCGTTACAAATTCTTTAGCGGCTTTGGTCATCACTACATGCACATCATGCCCTTCGGTTTTTAAAAGACGTGTTAGTTCACAAGCCTTGTAACAGGCAATACCGCCGGTAACTCCCAGGACAATTTTTTTAGATTTTTTCTTCATCTTATTCTTCCAACATACGCACAAGTACCTGTTTATACTAGTAAATCGCGCTGCGTTACGTCCATCACATAATATTTTTTTTAGTCTTTCATGGGAGGGGCATTATATTCTATAATAATCTCAATAGTTTATGGTTACTAAAAAGAAGGAAACGGCTCTGCGTATTAAGACCTCTCCCCGTTTGGAGTGGGTATTGCCCTATATCCGCAAGGCAAAAGCTAAAATGCCGGGCCTGGTTTTACCCACACAAATCCGATCATTTAAACCCACTAAAAAACGCATCATGCGTGTGTATGCCAACGTCTATTTTGAAACCCGCATTATTGTTTTAGCTACCCATACCCAGCAAACAGTTAAAACCCCGAGGGGAAAAACAAAAATAAAAAAAATATTTCCTATTCCACGCACAGAAATTTTAGATACCTTAGCGCACGAGTTGGCCCATTTAAAATATCCCGATCACAATTACGAACACGAAGAATACACCCGCACTATTTTTAGAACTTTTGGCATGACCCAAAAATGCCCCACCTGCCAGGGAACCGGTAAATTAGCGCTGGAGAGCCGGCCGTAGTACTAATGAAACTCAAAAGCTCCAATATCATTCATTTGGGGCAAACGCCGGTATCCGTCAAAATCGCGCGAAATAAAAAAACCACGTCCCTGATCAATAAGTGGAGATCCGGCCTGTAAATGAAAATCGGTGGAAGAAACAAACAGAGGATCTACAAACAAGGACGGACCCAAAACGTTAATATGACGGCATAAGGAAGTATCCATGGGTGTAGCATCCTGAAAACTCACATTATTGCCAAAATCAACGGTTTCAAGACTGGCACGCGGGGCAATGGGCCATAAAAAGCGAGAACATGAATATCCAACGGGTGACCCCACCGATATATTGTTAACAATTTTTGCACTCGACCAACTATCAACCACCACATAATTGCCAACGGCATTGTTAACTGCCGTATTATAAGCCACCAAAACATTATCGTGCGCTACATCATCTCCTCTTATCTCAAAACCAACACCTAAATTGTTATAAACAAGATTATTAACCACCTTTGTTTTATTAGCGCGCCCAATACCTATACCCATATCAAAATCAAATATTTCATTACCTTCAATGGTAACCTCTCCCAACGAATAAATGTAAGCGCCGTAACGCATTCCTATACCCGCATAGTTTTTTATGATGTTGTTTTTAAACTCAACATCCACATGCTGATCCGATGCAATAATTCTAATACCTTGTGCCTGATCAATATCGTTATTATTCATCACCACACTATGATAAGTATCCACACCAATGGCTCCAATAAGTTCAAATAAGGTTGAAACCGAACCCGTTAAAGGCTGAACCGTGTTGTTGTTAATTTCAAAATGAGTACCATCCAGAGGCTCATAAGCTGTAATCCGGTTTGTATTGATGGCATAAAAATCAGATCCATTGACCGTTAAATTCCCTCCCGAAGTACTATAAATACTGTCTATATTATTATAAAACTTGGAATCTTCTACGGTAAGGGAGGCTATTCCCGTAGTAAAAATACCTTTTACACAATCCGAAAACTCTACCCGTCCAAAGCGAATGGTATAGGCCAAATTAACGCTTGTTGCGCCTGGGGCATATACACAATTATTTTGTCGATGATCTCCTAAAAAAGTTAAATCACTCACGTTAACGTTAAGTTGATTTTGGCGAGTTGGATCATAAATACTAAAAAGATAAGAAACCGTACTTGTTAATATGGTAGAGCCCATGCCCTTGCCTACAAAGTTAAGACTCTTATCTACGTGAATATCCACATTTTGATACAAACCAGCCGCCATTTGAATGGTATCGCCGCTAGCCGCATTAAGTATAGCCTGATCAATTGTTGTGGGATTTAAAGGGGAAATGCCCGGATTAGCTGGCAAACCATGGGGCGCCGCATAAAATGTGGCTGCCTGGGCCGAAACAGAAATAAACAAACCCAATAAAAACAAAATATTTTTCATAAGCTCTCCTGTTGTTAGTTATCGGTCATAACAACACTTTGTTAAACTTTATTTTGGGTTTAAATGAATAAAGTGATAACAAACAGGTAGCATTTTCTACTTAATAGAGGGGCTGTAACATTTCCTTGTCATCCCGCTTATTTTGTGAAAATTAAGGTCTATGCGCCTTAAAAAAGAACAGATTGAAAAAATCAGTCACCTCATTTTACGAAACCTAAAAGATAAAAACCTCATCACCATGCGGGTATCCGAAAAAAAGGTGGAGGAAAAAATTAATGAGGTGATTACCAAAGACATGTTGTTAGAACGTAAAATTGACGACGAAGCGAGAGACACTTTGGATAAATACAGAAGCCAAATTAAAGGCGATGAATTTGATGAACGTAAAATGCTGATGATGATTAAAAAAGAATTGGTAAAAAAGTATAAGTTCGTCATGTAAAAGGGAAACAAGAAAATGAAACTCACCGAAGACCGCATTTCTAATATTTGCCACAAAATCCACGATCGCTTGTATTTGGATGAAGTGGTGGATTACACCGACGAAGACGAAGCGCTGCGCGTGATTAAAAGTACTTTTTTGGGGATGATGCAGTTAGAAGAAAAAATTGACGAAGCTGTACGCGCTAAAATAGCCAGCCTCAAACGCGGCGTGATAGAAGGAACCCCCGAATGGGACGTGCTGCACCGCAAATATGCCGAAGAAGAAATGGCCAAACATAAAATGTAAAAACTATGACGAATTTAAGCCAACTTATTAATACCAATATTGCCGGCTCCGAAGAACTGGCCTCGCCCGATGAAGTTAAAAAACTGCTGCCGGCCAGCGAAACCGTTTTGTCTAATGTATTGGCAGCACGCAAAACACTAGAAGACATTCTGTTAGGCAAAGACAAACGTATTTTTATTGTGACGGGTCCCTGCTCTATTCACGATACCAAAGCCGCCCTTGAGTATGCCGGCCGTCTTAAAAGCTTAAGTGATAAAGTAAAAGATAAAATTTTTATCATCATGCGCGTGTATTTTGAAAAACCACGCACCACGGTGGGCTGGAAGGGTCTTATTAACGACCCTCACATGGACGATTCGTTTCATATTGAAAAAGGAATAAAAATTGCCCGTGAACTTTTGCTTAAAATTGCCGAATTAGGCCTTCCATCGGGAACCGAAGCGCTTGATCCCGTTACCCCTCAATATTTAGCGGAACTCATCACGTGGTCGGCTATTGGTGCCCGTACCACAGAATCACAAACGCATCGCGAAATGGCGAGTGGTTTATCGATGCCTGTTGGCTTTAAAAATGGAACCGATGGCGGCATTACCGTAGCATTAAATGCCATGAAATCGGCTCTCTCGTCCCATCATTTTTTAGGTATTAACTCCGAAGGAAAAATTTCCAAATTTTCCACCAAGGGCAATAAATTGTGTCACATTGTATTGCGTGGCGGTGGTGGTAAACCTAATTATAATGAAGAAAGCATTGCAGCCTGCCTGGCAGGTTTAGCCAAAGAAAAACTTTTGCCCAAAATTGTGGTGGATTGCTCGCACGAAAATTCTAACAAAGACCACAAACTGCAGCCCGATGTTTTAAAAGAAGGAATTAGGCAAATTGCAGCCGGCCAAAAAGCTATTTGTGGTTTTATGATTGAAAGCCATTTAAATGAAGGCAACCAGCCCATCCCCGAAAATTTGAAAGATTTAAAATATGGTGTGTCGGTAACCGATAAATGTGTAAACTGGGAAACCACCGAAACCATGATTTTAGATGCCTATTCCAAATTATAACCTTAATAATTTCAGTTAATTAGATGTAAAATGGGGCCCATGTTACAATCTTTCACTTTTTATTCAAAAAAAGCACCTCTCCCCCTTGACATACAGGGCCAATAGCCTATATTCGCGCAGCTTTTGAAGTATCTTATTAATATATAAATAAATTTTTACGAGGAGCATATATGGCAAAATTAAAAATTCGTCCTCTTCACGATCGTCTTATTGTTAAAAGACTTTCCGAAGAACAAAAAACCAAAGGCGGTATCATTATTCCCGATTCTGCTAAAGAAAAACCGCAAGAAGGTGAAGTATTAGCTGTTGGCAATGGCAAAATTTTAGACGACGGCAAAAAAGTTCCGCTGGATGTAAAGGTAGGAGACAAAGTTCTCTTCTCCAAATATTCCGGCACCGAAATCAAATTAGACGGCGAAGAATATCTCATCATGCGTGAAGACGATATCCAAGCTATCTTGGATTAATTTTTTAATAACAACA
>JAIBAG010000046.1 GCA_019695305.1 bacterium | reverse complement strand
TTGAAAATAAACCCAGCGCATAACCCGTTCTGACGCAAAACCCGCGCCACTTCGCCTTGGCTCAGTGTCACGTCTTTTGCTCCCTGCCCCGCAACGCGGGGCAACAGGCCCGCCCGTTCCTCGCCTCCGAATTTTCAATCTTAAACCTGGGCCTACATTAAACCCCAATCAAACAGGCAAACAGAGCCCTAAATGGGCTCTGGCAAACTGTGCGATAGTATAACGACCAGGTTTTCTTCGATTTTCCTCGCTTGACAGACCTAAAACTATATTCGTATAGGCGAATATATAAATGCCCACAGCCAATGTAAATTTAATGTTTCGTGCCTTTTCGGATGAGACTCGTTTGCGTATTTTAAATCTCCTTCAACAAGGGGAACTTTGCGTGGGTGATATTGTCACTATCTTGGGACTGCCTCAGCCAACCGTTTCGCGTCATCTGCTTTATTTAAAGCGCGCCTTGCTGGTGCAAACGCGGAATAACGGTTTGTGGATGTTTTATAGTTTAGCCAAACCCAAGGGTGCTTTTCACAAAAAACTGCTGGAATGCCTAAAGTCGTGTTTTGAAGACGTTCCAGCCATGAATAAAGATGAACGTAAAGCCAGAAAAATCAAAAAATCAGGTGGGTGTTGCTAAGAGTTTAGTGGCCGAAATTCTGGGAACCGCTTTCTTACTCTGTACCGTCGTGGGTTCCGGCATTATGGGCGAGCAATTATCCGGCGGCAATACGGCTATTGCCTTGTTGGCCAATAGCCTTGCTACCGGTACGGCATTAGTAGCTCTCATTTTAATATTTGCACCGCTTTCGGGGGCACATTTTAATCCGGTGGTAACATTATCAACCGTTATGAACGGGGAATTATCAGTATCACGCGCCTTTGCTTATGTTGTGTCGCAAATCACAGGAGCTTTTATAGGTGTATGGGCCGCACATTTTATGTTTGCTCAACCTATTATCATGGTTTCACAACACATCCGTACCGGAAGTGCGCAATGGGTGAGTGAAGGCATTGCTACCTTCGGTTTATTAGCGGTAATTCATGGGTGTAAACGCTACAGCATTCCGGTTATTGCTTCTGCTGTTGGTGCCTACATTACCGCCGCTTACTGGTTTACCTCGTCCACATCATTTGCAAACCCCGCTGTGACGCTGGCGCGCTCGTTTACGGATACTTTTTCGGGTATTCGCCCTGTAGATGTTCCTCAGTTTATTATTTCTCAAGTGGTGGCGGCAATCTTAGCAACAATCTTATTTAGATGGTTGGGAAAGGAAGAGGAGCTATGAGAAAAGATGATATTTTAGTTTTGTGTACTCATAATGCGGCACGAAGCCAGATGGCGGAAGGCTTTCTTAAACATGATGTAGGCGATCATTTCAATATTTACAGTGCAGGACTCACCCCGACACAAGTGCATCCTTTTGCTATTCAGGTTATGGATGAGGTTGGAATTGATATCCGTAATCAATCCTCTAAAGGACTAAATGCTTTTTTAGGAAAAATGACTTTTCGCTATGTTATTAGTGTATGCGATCAGACGAGTGCAGAATGTCCCCGATTGTTTCCGGGGACACTGCATGTTTTATCTTGGCCTTTTGATGATCCATCCGCCTTTAAAGGCACAAATGAGGAGATATTAGAAAAATTCAGATCTGTAAGAGACCAAATTAGAAAAAGGATTAAAGAATGGCTTCTGGAAATCAAAAAATAATTCTTTTTGCCTGTGTGCATAATGCAGGACGTTCGCAGATGGCGGCGGCGTTTTTTAATCAGTTGGCAAATCCTTCCAAAGCCATTGGAATTTCGGCTGGAACACAGCCGGGAACTGGTATTCATCCGGTAGTAATGGATGTGATGAAAGACGCAGGGGTTGATCTCTCTCAGGCTAAGCCCCAATTACTCACCGATGAACTGGCTCGCTCGGCCTCTCTTTTAATTACGATGGGATGCGGGGAAGCATGCCCCGTTGTGCCGGGTTTAAAACGGGATGACTGGCCGCTAAAAGACCCAAAGGGACTCCCTTTAGATGAAGTAAAAATCATCCGCGATGAAATTCGTTTAAAAGTAGAGGTCTTAATTAAAAAAGAAAAATGGGATTAATTTTTTCTCAAAGACTGATTGAGAATCTGATACGCCCCGTGTAACGCAAGGCCCGCTAGAATTGCCGCGACAATAACATCGGGCCATACAGTGACAGTGGCAAAAACTCCAACAGCGGCAATCATGACGGCAATATTGCCAAGAGCATCATTTCTACTGCAAATCCAAACGGAGCGCATATTGATATCTCCTTCGCGATATTTGTAGAGCAGTAAGGCGCAAAGTACATTCACTCCTAGTGCCACTAAACTGACCCATCCCATAATATCCGCTTCGGGGATTTTTTGATTGACGGCATGATGCAAGGTTTCAAAAGCCGCCCAAAGGCCGGTTACGGCGAGAGATACTCCTTTAATAGTAGAAGCTTTACGTTTTGAAGCATCGCTTCCAGCAATAACAAATAAAGTAATCCCATAATTGACGGCATCTGCTAGAAAATCGGCTGAATTTGCCAGAAGAGATGCGGATGATGCCGCCATGCTGGATATAGCCTGCACAAAAAACATAAGCGCATTGGCTAAAAAACAAATCCAAAGAATTTTACGGTATGTTTTTGATAAATGCGCCTCACCGGAAGAACAACCGTCATTGCAAGTAGCACTCATGCTCTACGACCTTTCAAAGGGTGATCTTCTAGCATGAGATAAACCGTTGGCAAGACAATCAGTGTCAACATTGTTGAAGAAATAATCCCTCCGATCACAACGGCAGCCAGAGGTTTTTGCACTTCCGATCCGATCCCATGCGAGAGCATCATGGGTAAAAATCCAAAGATATCCACGAGGGCCGTCATCAATACCGGGCGTAAGCGCAACATGGAGCCGCGCAAGACGAGTTCGCGGCCTGAATGACCTTCGGATTTGAGTTGGTTAAAGTAACTGATCAAAACGACACCATTTAAAATGGCGATGCCGGAAAGCGCGATGAACCCTATGGCCGCCGAAATGCTGAAGGTAAGTCCGTTAATAACGAGCCCTAAAGCACCACCCACCAGGGCCAATGGAATGCCGCTAAAAATAAGTAGCGTTTGGCGCACATCGCGGAAGACCGCATAAATCATCATGAAAACGAGACACAAAACGATGGGAGTTAAAACCAAGAGGCGGCCTCTGGCCTGCTCCAGGTTTTTAAAGTTCCCACCCCATTCAAAATATGAACCTTCGGAAAGTTTAATCTGGGAATCCAGGGTTTTTTTGGCTTCTTCAACAAAGCTTTGAGTATCTCGTCCGCGAGGATTGATGAGAACGGCCGCACGGCGTTTGCCATTTTCGCGGATGATCGTGCCAAAACCCTCGTCAAATTGGATGTCTGCCAGATCTTTGAGCTTGAGTGTAAGGTTTGGCCCCACTTCAACGGGAATATTTTTAAGCGTCTCCAGATCGGAACGGTCTTTCTCGCTTAATCGAATCATGATGGGAAAGCGGCGTACGCCCTCAAAAAGGAAACCCGCTTCTTTTCCTCCCACCGCCGTGCTAACGGCATCCAATACCACATCCGACCCTACTCCCAGTTGCAATAACTGTTCGTTATGAGGGTTGATTTTAAGAACCGGCGAGGTATCGGACATTTCGGCCTCTACATCTCCCGCACCAGGAACTTCTTTGAGAAGCTCTTCGGCCTTTTCTGAATTTTCCAAAAGACTTTTTAAATCATCGCTGAAAATTTTAAGCGAAATATCCGCGCGTGTACCCTCCAATAGTTCATTAAACCGCATCTGGATGGGTTGGCTTAAGATGGATTCCTGATCGGGCACGTTTTCATTGAGCTTGGCGAGCATAGCCTCTACCAATTCATCTTTAGTTCTCTTGTGCTCGTCAATTTTAGGCCAATCCTTCGTATCTTTAAACATGATAAAGGTATCGGCCTGATGAATACCCATGGGATCGGTGGCGGCTTCGGCTGTGCCTAAGCGTGAGAAGGTATTGTTGACTTCAGGAAAAGATTTGATAATTGCCTCCGATTGCTCCTGCATGGTGATGGCCTTGTCGATGCCGATATTTACATCGCGCACAAACATGATAACTTGTGAGCCTTCATTAAGCTGGGGCAAAAACTCGGATCCCATCCGTATAAAAAGGATGAGGCCTAAAACCACCGATAATCCTGCCAGCACGAGTGTATTCCGGCGATTACCTAATGATTTTTGGAGGGCCGGTTGGTATATTTTTTTAAAAAACCGCATGAGCTTGGGTTCTTTGTCCTTGATATTGCCTCGTAGAACAAGACTTGCCAAAGCGGGAGCCACGGTAAAAGAAAAAACGAGCGCGCCCAATAGGGCAAAACTGAATGTCGCTGCCATGGGCTTGAACATTTTGCCTTCAATTCCCGTTAGCGCAAAAATAGGCAAAAAGACGGCCAAGATGATGAGCTGGCCAAAGCCCGAGGCTTCGCGCATTTCGATCGTGGCTGAGGTGATGGTTTCATCCAGTTCCGTTTTGGTGAGAGAGCGCCCCAGCGAATGAGTGCGGTCGTGAATTTTACGCACGCAATTTTCCAACACAATTACAGCGGCATCCACAATGATGCCAAAATCAAGGGCTCCCAAGCTCATCAAATTGCCCGAGATACCTTGCCAGTTCATCATGAGAAAAGTGAAAAAAAGAGAAAGCGGAATTATCGCGGCTGTTACGGCGGCGGCTCTTAAATTGCCAACCAGAAGGAGTAAAATCACCACTACGAGTGCCGCTCCCATCATAAGGTTATGTAAAACCGTATTGAGCGTAGCATTAACCAGCTTGGAGCGGTTATGAAGCGTATCGATATGGATGCCGGGTGGCAGGATTTTTTTAATCTCCTCAATTTTTTCATCCACTGCAACGGCAACCTCCCGGCTGTTTTCACCCGAAAGTAATAGTGCCGTTCCCATAATGGCTTCTTGCCCATCCACCAGAGCGGCACCTGTACGCAGGGGAGCCGCTAGAGAGACTTGTGCCACGTCTCCAATAGTGATGGTTTGTAGGGTTTCAAGCGATTTGATGGGAACACGTTTGATGTCATCCGCTGTCTGAAAAAGCCCGATGGCCTGGACTAAAAATTGTTTACCTTCCTGCTGAATGTATCCGCCGCCCACATTTTTGTTGCTTTTTTCCAAGGCCATTTCAATTTCATCAAAACCCAAACCAAATTGGGCCATTTTGGCAACATCAGGCTGAATATGATATTGCTTCTCATATCCGCCGTTGGTATCCACGCTGGCCACGCCTTTAACCGTCATTAAACGAGGACGCACTACCCATTCTTGAACTGCTCTTAACTCCATCAATTGCCGGATACGTTCTTCCCCGGTGGCTCTTTGATCCGCTTCAACGGTGTAAAAATAAATTTCCCCCAATCCTGTTGTAATAGGACCCAGATGAGGCTGGGCTCCAGGGGGCAAATCACCCATAACGGATTGCAGACGTTCGGAAACCTGTTGCCGGGCTTTGTAGATATCAACACCGTCTTCAAAGTTAATGACCACTTGTGACAAACCGAACTTGGTAAGCGAACGCACATGAGTGACACCCGCAATACCGCTCATGGCCGTTTCGACGGGAACGGTGATGTAGCGTTCGGTTTCCTCGGGCGCAAGTCCCTCAACCAACGTATTCACCGCCACCTGGGTATTCGTGATATCGGGAAGCGCGTCGATGGAGAGCCTTTTAAAAGCAGACCATCCGGCAATGACGAAAAGAAAAGCGAAAACCAAAACAAGGTTTTTGTTTTTAACTGAAAATTGAATAATTTTATTCACCATAATAGTTCTCCAAAATTAGATTTTTGCACCGGCCCATGTACCGTCCAGAATGTAAAGCCGCCAGAGAGCATTAATAGCTGTCAGCTCCTGTGCATTAAGAGATTGAGTAACTTCAAAAATCTGGCGGTGGGTTTCAATAACAAGCGAACTGGAAACAAGGCCGTTTTCATAATAATTTTCCATATTTTTGTGCTCGTTTTGCAGGGCGCCATTTGAATGAATCCGGCCAAGGGATTGCAATGCGGAATGATAAGTTGAAAGCAACTGTGTGCGTTCGTTTTCTTTTTTAGTAACCGTTAATTGATAAGCCAGCTTGGCACGATAGGCATCCTGTTTGGCATAACTGACATTGCCACCATTAAAACTGAAAATAGGAAGAGCTAATGTGACGTTAACCCCTGAGGCCTTGTTGTTTCCAGGAATTCCCGTTTGGTTGGTAAAGGAAGGCCCCACTTTAAAGTCGGGCCATATATTGCTTTTGGCCAGCTTTAAATTGGCTTGGGTGATGGCTTGATCGGCCTGAGCTTTGGCCAACTCGGCATTTTGAAGTGTATCGGTATCGTCATTTAATTTAGGCCAGCTATTTTTGGAAGTTGGGAGATATTTTTGGATTGTAGAAATGGGTAAACTTGTGGCTAGCTCCAAAAATTTTTGAAGTTCCGTTTGTTCCTGCGTAAGTTGGGCCTTTTTAATTTTAAAATCATCTAATGATAATTTAAAAACTGTGGAGGACACTTCTTGTTCGGGGGCCAACTTGGGGCGTGATTTGAAATGTTCGATGGTGTGCTGAAAGGTGCCGATGCCTTCATTAATGGCAACCATTTCGGAGCGGATTTGCCGCAAGCGGTAAAGGGCTAAAACCGTATTGAGCGCTGTCAACTCTTTGGATTCCAAAACCTGTGCCTGCGTAAAGCCAGCCGTAGCTTTGGCTTGTTTGATGCGATTTTTGCGTTTACCTCCCAATTCGATATTTTGACTGATATTGATTTCGGTATTGACCACCGAATCGGAATTACTGTGTCCGGAGAGAACTTTAGTTTCTACCTCGGGATTGGGCAATTGCTTGGCTATTTTTTTGAGTGCTTCATCACGCTTTAAGGACGCTTCGGCGATTTGAACCTCGGGGTGGTGGCTGACGGCACAATTCAAAATATCCTGTGATGATTTAACTGTTGCACAAATATCATCCTGAGCCTCACTTGTTTGAATTTGTAAAAAAAAAGTTAACACCACACATGCTATGGACGTAAAATAATATCGGAAAGGGTTCATTATGACTTCTCCTTTTTATTTTTCGGTTGAACCGGACAAGGATGCCACTTTTTTGTATGTGTATAGCACATGATCGGTTTGTCTTGTTGAAGCGTATCCCCAGGTTCTTGTTGTGTCGTTTCGGAAGTGTCTATTGTTTTTTGTTTTTTTTGTTTGGCGTTTGCTACACCTGAAACCAGTAGACATAAAATACCTAAAAATATAATTTTTATTTTCATAAAATTCTCCTAAGAGTATTAAGGATACAACTAAAGAAGCTAGCCAAAAAGGTAGCCCCGGAATGTAACGGTAAAAATAAATACTAAGAAATAATCGATGCAGCTTAAGCGATAGGAGGACGTTCGATGCGGGTGGGGAAAATTTCTCCCGTAAAAATGAAAGAAGAAAAATAAACGGCGGCGGCTGTTGGTTGCTGCCGATTTAAAACAACAACATATTGCGGAAACGCCATGGTATGCAGGGTTGCACACGGGGCACAACATTGCTCGTTGCAGGAAGAGGCTGATTCGGATTCGCCGGGACAATGGAAAAATTCTTCCGTTAAAGCTGTGGCAAAGCTAAGGAAAAGAAAGAAGCTTAAAAAAGGCAAAATAGACCGAAAACGCAACATCTGGGCATAATAAGGGGAAATTAGGAGATTATGCAAACTAAAATTTAGAAATGTGAGAGTTTGCCTATTTTAAAAAATTGAAGAAAAAGACATTTCCCATTTTGGTATGCCTTGATTTTCAAGATAAACCCGAAATCTCATAGGAATATCGGGATTTCTTTCTGTAAGAGGAATTTCAACAATAATCATAGGAGAGAGTAATGCTTGTTTAAATGAATAAGTAATTAAGTCTTCTACAAAGTTTAATAAATGATTAGAAATAAAAGGAAGGTATTTACTTAAGGGTTTCTGGTCAAAGGTTGGTTCCTGAACAGCTAATTTAGATGCGCCTAAAATATACTGCATATTGGGGAAAGTCCATCCGCTATGCTCTTGAGCATTTCTTGAATCTACAAGATTTTGTGCCCATATAAGACGAACTTGTTTAAGATAATTTGCTAATTCATAATTTTTTTGATTCACAAGATTCTCAATCCCTTTATTAAATTGAGAATCTTTTTGATATAAAAAGCCAATATCTACTCCAAAATATTTAGTAATTTTTTGAGTTTCTCTATAAGCAATAGTTGCATTATTTATAAACGATGAAAATTCTTTTGATAGAGTGGAATCAATACTTTCAGAAATTTGAAATCCGTTCCTTTGAAATGTAACAATTTTTCCTGCTTCAATTTTATCCTTATGAGCGATAAGTAAGTTTAAGATATTTTTTTGGGCAAGCCTTACGCTATCTAAAGCATCGAGAATTGGCTTATAATTATTATCGAAAATGGTCCGCTCTGCATCAATAGTATTTGATTGAGTCATGGCCCGTAACGCATGATCTCGTAATTCCAGTATACCGCACCACAATCTGGCATAATAAGGTTCGGAGCTACCTTCGTCAGCAATTTTTCGTATTTGAAACATATAAAGAAATAATGTCCGGTACCAATTTAATTGGTACCGGACAATTATATTTTTAAGCGGCTCTAACCGCGCAGGTCCAGTTAATATTATCTCCCTTATGGCGATTGTTCTGCCATTGTAATGGTTGCAAATTCGTTAATTCATCCCCTCCACCCTTTGCAACTGGCAGGATATGATCTATTTCCCAGCCATTACCATTATGCGTCCGATCGCCGTATTTATCCCTATGAATAAATGCGCCGCAGACATCCCTTCTAATTTTGGCAGGGTCGTACCCGCGTACTATTTCGCCTTTTTGCCATACAGCTTCAATTTCTGATGATGTAAAATTCGCGCCATCACGTTTTGTGTTTGGTGTTCTGTTAAACAACATATATCTCCTTTAATTAGACGAGTGCCTTATCGTTAAAAGACGCGGTACGCATTAAGGGCACACCACGACCAATAACAATTAGGAACTTTAAGTTAGTTGAGTCTAAACAAGGTAGCTCGTAGAAACCTGCTTTATTTAGTGCCCTACGCCTACGCAACTCCTCTAGCAACTTTCCCCGTTTCCAGGCGGCCAAGAGCTTTGCAGGTGGACGAGTACTCAGGGTCACATCCCCGAGTGTATGATGATAGTAGAGCTATCCCTTATAGATTTTCAATGAAAATATTTCATTTTTTTAAAAAAAGTTTGGTCTTGTCCGACAACTGTGTTGCATTTGTCATCACAAAAAAACAGTTTGCAATTTTACCTATGAGCGGTTCAAGATACGCTCCTGATTATGGCTTCAAAAGGTTCGCAGAAAAAAATAAGTAAACAGCAGGTCGTTAAAGGACTGGGAACAATATTTGGTAGCGGCTTGTTTCTGCTGTTAATAGGTTATTGGATACAAGATAAATCCCCGCAAATTACCGTCCGACAGTTTTACAATAGCGTTGAGCTCAAAAAAGCCATCCCCACCCAAGTAGGAAGCCTTTTAATCGATTACCAGCCTGCCACTCAACCGCTAATCAGTGAATATGTCGTACAAGTAACTAACGAAGGCCGAGGCCCGGAAGAAGATGTGCGTTTAGATATCCGTTTTGTAAATGACCTATCAATAAAGCAACCTAATGATAGCGAGCTAAGAATTTATCAGCCGGAAAGTGCGAGCTGGAATAACGGGAGTTATTTTGTAAATTTAAAGCAGTTTCCTAAAGATGCCTTTGCTCCTCTGAGCTTTGAAGTAACAGGCAGTCCGGCCAAGCTGTGCGAAACCAAAATTCGTATTGCTGGGAAGCAGAAAGAAGGAAAAGTGGAAGGATTGAAAGGATTGGCATGCGCTTTGTGAAATACATTTTGCTGTGCGCAATGCTGGTAACCGCATGGACGGCGAAGGCCGAAGAATGTGGTTTTGTGGATGGTGGTTATTGTGTGGATAAAGTTTTTAACGAGACGATGCGGGTTGTGAATGAATCGTCTTTTAAGGACAAGGCATCTCTGACAAGTGGGACAATTCTGACTGATCTGACGGGTGGGACATTGGTATACACAAATTATGACGCGCTTTGGAGCGGGATGCTTAAGGCTGGTGCGGTGACGGAAGAAGAAAAGAAAACTGCTTTTGATGAGGCTGGCAAAGCCGGAGGCACTAAGATTGCCGGGATTAATCTGGTGGTGCTGGGAGCGCGGACACTGCAGAAGCTGGTGGATTTGCAGATTTTAACTTTGGAAAACGCACAAAAGATTTTGAATGACGCTAAGGAGGGGAAATTATGAACTGGAAAGAAAAATTTAAAGACGTGCTTTCTCCTCTTTTGACTCTTTACACCATTACCTACATCGGCCTGATGCTGGTTGATTTTATTTTAAAGGAAAAGTTCGACATGCCCGGTGGGATGATGCCGGTTTATATTGCTCTTGTCGGTGCATACTCCGCCGAAAAAGAAATCAAACGCT
>JAIBAG010000045.1 GCA_019695305.1 bacterium | reverse complement strand
TTTAACCATTGGTGGTGTAGCGGTTGTGGTACTGGCTGCTCCTGCAGAAATTACGGCGGGCGGTGTGATTAGTGTTATTGCTTTAGGCGGCTTACTTGTAGGCGGTACTGGCTGTACCGCTGATAATCCGCCAGATGATGTAGATACCGATACACTTGTTGAAACGGATGACACAGATAATTTGCCCAATCCCGATTGTGTTGATGACGATAATGATGGTTATGTGAATGAAAAATGTTCTGCAGAAGAATTAGATGAGCTTCGCAGAAGGTCATCGATGGCCGATTTAAAAACCGGTGATTGCAATGATGAGAATGACTCCATTTATCCTGGAGCCACTGAAACTCCTAATGACGGTGTTGATCAGGATTGTGATGGTGACGATTTAGTGATGGGCGATACGGGTGATACAGACACCGGTATTTCAGATAGTGGAGATACTGATTCTGTTGCTGATACAGATGATACTGGCGACACAGATATTGTGGATACTCAGGATACTGATACTCTTGAAACGGGTGATACAGATGTAGACACAGACGATACTGATACCGGGGAAACCGATACAGATGTAGTAATTCCTGATTACGATTTAGATGATGACGGCCATGATGATATTGCTTTTGGTGGCGATGATGAAAATGACAACGATGCGAGTGGATACCGTTATGTAGATTTATTTACGGATATTGATGGTGATGGGTATACGGTTGGTGAGGGTGAAAGTATTTTGATTGGTGATGATATCCCCGCCGGTTATGCAACACAGCAAAGTTTAGAAGACGATATTGATGATTTTAATAGCAGTGTATGGCGTTATTTAGACGGCTATGCCGATGCTGATAGCGATGGTTATTCGGTTGCCGAAGCTGAAACCTTACCTGTGGGCACAAGTCTCCCCGCCGGATATTTTGAAAACCCTACCGTACAAATTGATTGCGATGATGCGAACAGAGCCGTTAATCCTGGAGCTCCCGAAATAGAATATGACGGTGTGGATAATGATTGCAGTGTAGCTACGCCTGATGATGATTTAGATGGAGATGGGTATTTAGCGATTGATGATTGTGATGATATCAACCCCACAGTAAATCCGGGAAATTTTCAACGTGTGAATGGCATTGATACTAATTGCGATGGAAGCACAGCGATTAATTTAGCTACCGATAGTGTTTTATTATTGGGTGAAGCGGTTGGAGATTTGGCTGGTGATAGTGCTATAGCTTTAGGTGATGTGAATGGAGATGGTTTTGATGATGTATTAGTGGGTTCAAATTTAAATTATGTAAGTCCTTCCATAGGCCATGCAGGGTCGGTTTATATTAAATATGGCTCCCCAGATTTTTTTAATGTTCGCGGAGCTTCAAGCTTATCTAATGCCGATGTTAAAATTACATCTACAATGCCTATTGAAAGATTAGGTAGCAGTATAGGTGCAATTGATCTGGATGGCGACGGGATTAAAGATTTAATTGTAGGTGCTGGAAGTTATAATAATTCCGGAGCTCAGGCTTATGGTTATGGTGATGGCACTAATTCTGGTGCACTATTAGTATTTAATGGAGGTAGCATTGTAAGTGGAAGTGATGCATCAGCTAATGCGATTATTCTGGGAGAACAAAACGAATTAATTGGTGGAGTAACCTATGTCTTTAAAGATGATATCAATGGTGATGGATATGGAGAAATTGTAACAACTGTTGCCGGAAGAGACAGCGGAACGATCGATTTTATTCCTGCAAGGCCTTATAGCGGAACCATTAGCAAAGACAGCATAAGAACCTTGCGCTTTCATGATAATATCAATTGGCAAGGCAATGATTGGGGAAATCATGTGGTTGTTGGAGATGTAGATGGAGATGGATTGGGAGATGTTTTATTAGCGGATACTGTTGATTATAACAACGGAGGACGTGGACGCGTTCTATTGATTTATGGAGACTCCAACTTACCTAATAATATTGAGTTAAGTGATTTAGTACCAGCATCGGGTGTACGACACCTGAATTTTAGAGGGAATTTATCACTTACTCGTGCCGGTTCGGCTGTTGATTTAAACGACATAGATGGGGATGGTTTGGCTGATATTGTAATTGGTGCCAATCAAGATGAAACCGGTGGTGCCGGATCGCCTCATGGTGGGGTAACGTATGTGTTGTATGGTCAAGATATTCAAGATGCACGTTCTGGTGTAGGTGGACTTGATCTACGTGCCAATGGCAGTGATGTTACTTTAAATGAACATGATGTTAATTTATTGAATGGGTACCGTATTTACAACACTACACCCAATGGCCAGCTTCCGTCTGCTGTTACTGCCAGTAGTGATACGGATGGAGATGGAATAAACGATTTGTTAATGGGTGCCGCTGAATGTTCTACTACTGGCACAGCTTTTTATATGAGTGGTCATACACTGTCTACAAGCCCCAGCCCTACAATTGATGTAGCTACCACACAGCAAATACCGGGTACAGGCATGGTTAATTTTGGGACCTTTGTTGCTGGTGGTGGCGATGTGGATGGTGATGGAAGCCAGGAAATCCTGATTAATGATGCTGCGGCTGGTTCAGGGAAAGGTGCTACAGCCGTATTAGCCGGTGGATCTTCGTATTAAAGCGCTAGAATTGTAACTGTTTCTAAATCAATGGCTAGCATCCCTTTTAAACCTTCAGACCCAACTAGCAAATATTCATTCCCCGAAATATCTTTCTGGTAGCTTATTGTACTGGGTTTCAGCTCGATTGGTTTATCGATAAAATCAGTCAAATTGATTGTGCCTACTCGTACAGTAGCAGGATCGCGTGCTACACCACTGGCTTTAAATAAATCTAAAACATAAATTTTATTATCACTACATACTATATAGGCCCTGGTTTTATCGGTATTTAAAACAATATCTTTTGGATTATTTCCAATACTAATACCATTTGTTGCACTGGCAAAAGTAGAAGTAACTCTTGAATTGGCAGGAGTTAACGCATCATAACTATAAGTAATCACCCAAATTTTAGCGTGAGTTTTATCCAACAAAAGAGCCCTCCCCACTTGAGTTGATGTTTGGTACTTATAAACCAACAAATCACCAAAGTCGTTGGCTGTAAAAATAAAATTATCCCCACTTGTTAAAGGAGAAGAGCCACCAAAACGACCTCGTGAAGGGTCTAATAAATAGTTTGCGCGTAAGCGAATGTTATTGGATGTATCTTCAAATAAAGCTAAAGCAATTTTAAAACTTCCATCATCCATATCAAACGCCAGTGTTTGATTGTGAGTAAGAGGCATTCCTTGAGCATCTACGTCACCTATTTTAAAAAAATCTATATTAGTAGAATAATCCATAGGTGTAAGACTAAATATTCTCCCATGATTTTGAGCTGCTATTACAGACTTTATACCAAACCGTAATTTCCCATCCCCAGAAAATTTTAAAGCTGTGTAATCTTCAGCTTCAGGCACAGTTACTGTACCTACATCACTTAAAACGTCTGTTAAAGGATCACCTAAATATTCAGGGAGAAATGAAGTATACGGAATACCTGCAGAAGTGCGATTAGCCAAATAAGAATTTGTTGGATCGTAGGCTAATTGATTTTGTGCAGTGCCGATGCTGTAGTTATTTTCAGCATTACCCGCCACCATGAAAGTACCATCAACATTAACAATAGGCACAATGTTGTTACCCGCTAAAGTAAACGCAACATCCGAATCGGTTAATCCCAAAGTGGCTAGCTCCAATGCAGAACCTCCGGCTACAACATCGCTGGGTGTATTTTTAACCCATAATAAATGTTGATTGGGGGTTTCGGTAATCGCTTCACTTTTTTGTACACCATCTGTTACCGCCATACTCAGTTGGCTAGCTACTGTGGTACTAGGGATAGAACATTCAAAGCTGCCGTCCATTTTAAGGGGACAGCTTACGGGAGTAGCCTCATCCGCAACAACTTGCACACTAAATACATCGGCAAACCCATCTTCATCCGTATCACTCATGCCGGTGGTATCCACCGAACCGGCATCGCCCATAACAGGAGTATTTTGATTGGCATCGGGTGCGTAAGTTACTACATGACCCTTAGTAAGTGATGGAGGAGGAATGCTACTTTGGGGCAGTAAATTACCTCCGCCACTGCCGGGAGCTGGCCCTTGAATGGTGGGTGAACCTTCTTCAATACCCTGACTGCCTGTTAAACCGGAACAGGCTGAAAAAATAAGTGTGATAAAAAGTAAGAAAATACGTATTTGCATAAAAACTAACCCCGTCTTGTTTTACAAGCAATAGAAGTGCCATGATTTGAAAGATTATTGTAAAGTTAAGGTATTGAAATTATTGATATTTATTTAGAGGGGCTTAATGCAAGTATCCAATTTATATACATATTTTGACGGGCTCTCATAATGAGAACTCTCTTTATGATTGCAGATTTATGATTGCAGATTTAGAGTTTTTTTCCAGTTTTCATAATCTACCATATTAAAACCCTTGTTAGTTTTTAGTTTTTCAAGAGTTTCTAATGTGTTTTTTAGGCCTGTTTCATCGCCCTTAGCTTTGTCCAAATCCGCTTTTTCCTGCCAATAATATTGAGCATAAATTGACATGGCGGATGATTGTTGGAGTACGGCAAAAGCCGCGTTGAGATGATTTAAGGCTTCATCATTTTTTTTCTGCAAGCGGCAAATATGGGCAAGGCCCAGTAATGCCAAATATTTTTCCATCTCGTATGCGGAATTTTGATTGAGATTGATGGAAATAAAATTAAAGTATTTGTATGCCTCGTCCAGGTGATTCAAGTGAAGATGTATTCGGGCTATATTGGAACATACGGCATACAGATTTTCGGCTTCAAGAGAAGTTTTTCGGACTAAATCGAAGGCATGCATAAAATATTTTAAAGCCGCTTCCCACTGCCCGCAATCTTCTTCAAGATTTCCCAGCTCGTTATAAACAGAGTGAAGCCAATGCGATATTTTTTTATGTTTAAGTTTTTCCAAGCATTGACTTAAAATAGTGCGGCTTTCGGAAGTAAGCCCAGCCTTTCGCTTGGCCATGCCCAGCATGTAGAGAGTGGGTAAATATTTGGGAGAATCTTGTCTTTTTTCGAGAAGTACAAGATTGGCTTCTAAAGTTTTTATGGCCTTTGTCAGCTCTCCTCTCATCGTATAAATAAAATCGATATCGTTACGGGCTGCCTTTATTTTTGTTTCATCATCGGGTAGCTCTTTCCATTGCTTCCAAGCATCTTCCACTAGTTCAACAGTTTTTTCTACTTGGCCTTCGTCATAGCTTAAACGAGCCATTCTCATTTTAAAAACAGGAACCATCCAAAAATCGTTGCCTGTCGATAATTTTAAACCTTTTTTATAGCAGTTACCGGCTTCTTCTCGATTACCTTGAAGATAATAGCTGGTTCCCATCAGCTCCCAGGCCTGTGCGTCCATTTTGCTTTTTTGGAGTGTTTTACGCGCGTTTTCTAGCATGCCGCTTTCCAAGTATAATCCGGCCAGCTCAATTACGGCTTGATCGGTCAAGTTTGAATCGATATCTTTTTTATTCAATAAGATTTCCAATGCATTGATAGCTTGATCATTTAAGAGATGGGCACGTTTTATTTGGGCCAATTCCCATAATTTTAAAGGTGCGTCTTTGGTTTTACCCCTACCTTGGTGATAAAGTATCAATTCCTTGTCGGCTCCTTGACGAATAAGATAATCGGCAATTTTATCCGAACGAGATTCAGAATCGGAACTATCCATCATTTCAACCACTACTTCGGCGTACAGAGGATTAGTAAAATAATAAGAAGCTCCTTCGCAGCGTATGATACTTTCCTTTTCTAAAAAATGAAGATCGTCTTGGATGCTTGAGGGCTGTGACAGTTCCATCAAATCTTCAATCGTCGGTTTTCCGGTGAGAGCTAATACATTCAATATATCTTGTTGTGTTTGGGTAAATGAGAATGATTTCAATTGCTGTTTAAGCCCTTCTTTAATGGAAGTGGTTATTCCATTTTTACCCAAATCAATTCCGATATCATCCAATACTTTAATCGACCAACTGCCATGAGTGTCACGAAGAATATTTTTTTCAAAAAGGCTTTTGGCATATTGAGACAAAAAGGCCGGATTACCCTGGGTGTGGGAATAAATAACGCTCACCATTTTATCGGGAAGATCAGCTATGCCGGTGGCTTTTTCGAGATATTGCCTTGTTTCATCTTTATTGAAGTTTTCGAGATGAATTGAAAGACATGGAAAATCATCTATGTGAACAAGGCTTGTTATAATAATGAGAACAGGTTTTGAAGAAAAGAAATGTGAGGCAAATTCAAACAGGCTTTTATCGGCCTGATTTTGATCGGCCAACACAATAAATGGAGGAGCTAGTTCGTTAAACGGAGTGCTGTCAAAAAGCTCAATAGACATCGTTTTTATCAGATTTTTTCTGGCAATATCCCTGATTTCTGCAAGCACGCGCGATTTACCCACGCCTTCTTTTCCACTGACAACAACGGCCAAAGGCTGTGTAAAGTCTTTTAAAAGAATCCTGTTTTTGAATAGAGTGTCAAGTTGCTCCATCTGCTTTTGACGTGCCACCAGAGCGCCTTGTGCTGGTATATAACTTAAAATTGTTTCTTTGGTTTCAACGGGAATGAAGCGACCTGTTAAAAAAGAAATGTCGTTGATGACTTCTGCCGCCGAAGAATAACGTTGGGTTGGATCTTTTGAAAAAAGTTTTAAAAAAATTTTATCGATATAATCAGGCAGATCGGATTTGAGTGTGGAAGGCTTTGGAAAATCTTCTTCCAAATGAGCCTGATGAATTTCTTCGGTAGTTAAGTAAGTAAACGGCAACCTGCGTGTAAGTACTTTGAAAAAAGAAACTCCAAGCGCGTATAAATCGCTACGGTTGTCGGGGTGCTGGCCTTGAATAATTTCGGGGGCAAGATACGTTGCGGTTCCGACAATTTGATGTTTTCCTTCTTTGGCACCCTTGGAGCGCTGATAAAAATTGGCCAGGCCAAAATCTATAATTTTGAGCACAGGTTGGCCCGAAACGGAAGTGACCAGCATATTTTGAGGTTTGATATCGAGATGTAAAACGGATTGTTGGTGCAGATAATTGAACGCCCTTAAAGCATCTATAAAAAGATTTTCTTTTTCATGAAACGTCATTTTATCGGTTGCATAAAAAAGATCGCTTCCTTCGATGAATTCACTGACCAGATAGAGTTGATTTTCGGTATTGTCAAATCCGGCATCAAACACCTTGGCTATATGCGGATGATCAAGATTTTTAAGTGTTTCAAATTCGGCTTCAAAATTTTGCAGGATTAATTCTTTGGGAAGCTCGCCACTTAATGAGATAAGTTTAAGCGCAACAATCTGTCCCGTTTTTTCATCTTGCGCTTTGGCCACATTTCCGGAAAAGCCTTTTCCTACATACGACAAAACTTTATAGTGCCCCGCAATAGTCATCCTTTATACCCTTATGTTATTGGTGGGGCTAAGGCAAGCATAAGAACGGCGGATACGGTCTGTTTTTTTGGAATACGATTCCATAGGCTCGGGATTTTCCAAAAACATGGAGCGTAGAAGGGAAAAAATTTGTTCTTTCGCGGTTAAAATCAGCGTTTTTTGATAGGACGGTGTAAATCTGAAGTCGTTACGGCTTAAATAATGGGCGCAATAAACATTTCCATCATCGTCTCTTTTTTCAACAATCGTTTCGGATTTATTGGGTCTTTTATCGACTTTATCCAAAATTGTGGAACTGACTTCAACAAGATTTTGGCGAAGCATGAACATATTGTTATTGGCATCGTTTACTATACTGGCCGGAACATTTGCTTTTGAAATTAACGTGGATATTTTTTGGGTTTTATCTTCTGTTAAAGGTGAAAAACCCCAGTCGGTGAGATGAGCAATGATTTTCATGGCCGCTTCAAAGGGAGTGGTGTCTACAAATGGGTCTTCATCTTCATGGAACGACCTGGAATGATGATTTAAAATTCCGTTGCAGGCTTCTTGCGGCAGTCCCCATTTTTTAGCCATGATCGCACTCACAACGGGATGTAATTCGTAAACAACATGATAAAGAAAATTTCTATCGATGCTTTCCAAATTGTTCCAGGAATTGAAAATTTTAAACAAGGCGTGCTCGCCGATATTTTGGGCCATAACAGCAAGGATTAAATGATCAACATTAAGGCCTTTTAAATAAGGGGACAACTCACGGGTCATCAATACGGCAAGACTTACAAATTCATCCTGTTGTTGCAGGTAAGGCAGTTCTTTTGAATAAGAATAAACCCCGTTCATGCTCAAAACTGCCGTAAGCAATTCTTTAAGCTGGTTTATGGAAAGCCTGTTAAAACAAGATAAAAGATTCGTCTCGGGTTGATCGGCAAAAAAGATACGGTTGGCCGTATGAAAAAGGAAAAAACCGATATGAGGAGAACGGGCCAAATAGCCAGCCAGACTTTCGCCTTTTGGAAAAAATCCTTCGCAGTCTTTTAAAAGTGTTTCTCCCTTATAGAGGGAAAGAACCTCAAAAAGAAAAACAATGTTTTCGGGCAAGTGTGGAATAGCGGACAAGCTGTTTACATCTTTTTGTAAGCGGGAAAAGAAGCTCTCGTATTCATCATCTTTTAAAGGTTTATATTTCCACAAGCCCTGAGTTTGACGGATGGTTTGGCAGCCTTCCAAAAATTCATTCTTGTAGAAAAAATCTTCTTTTTTATCTTCAACCTTTTCTTGAGCAGGAACGCTAACCCAAGAACGTATTTCGGAGACATCCTTTTTTAAGAGAGCGGCAATAGCCGTAAACTGTTTTCTATCAGGCAGGTTACTTCCGTTTTCAATCGATTCATATTGTGTAACAGGCAAAGCTAAAGCTTCAGCCATTTGGAGGCTTGTTTTACCGGCACTTTTCCGGGCGCGTGCTAGGAGCATCCCGAATGAAACAAAAGGATATGGATTTGATGAAGTCATAAGTGCCTTTCTGCTTAAAAATATCTAAACATTGTAAATGGATAGCATATGATTTGGCGAGAGCTTTTAGGAGATGTTTTATGATTATTATCAGAGGTCATAAGGGATTAGACTATGGATAAAAAAATATCCTACTAAAAAATAAAACAATTTGCATTCCATCGTTCTAACAGCTTTCCAGATATGACTGTTTTACAAAGCTCATCACATATTCCAAGTCATCCATGCTTTTAAGAATAATCTCTGTGTTTCCATAACCATAATGCCCCACTTTAGAAACATCGCGTGTCATGCCTTTTGGATCATTCAAATCTTTTTGGTTAATAATAATGTGAATTTTAAGAGCACTGACCTGAATGCTGACATACAAAAAAGCACGGTTAGTGCGATAAGCCACATAATGTTTGCGCGGCAATTCTTCGATTTCTTGCTCGCTTTCAAAATTTAAAACGCGTTCCCGTAATTCGTCAAAAAGCTCCTTGATATTAGGCTCTGCCTTTTCGAGCAAGCGATCCACAGAGTAATCATCATAGGAGATTTGCGTCACTTTGCTGGCAGAGGTGTCTTTATTTTTCTTGGCCTGAGAAGTAGCGATGGAGCGCAACTCAAAAGTATTATTTTCGTAAAGAGAGTAAGTCCACAGCTCTATATTTTCCGCCATGCGGTTGATGGCAAATTGATCATACTTATTGAACGATTGGGCAATAAGTATGAGACGTGGAGAGCCATATTCGACTTGTATTTTTTCTTTTAAAATTTTTTCGACCAAAACCTGAAAATCACCTTTGTGATCAATCAGCCAATCCAAATAAAATAAACCCTGATTGATGATATTGTCTTTTTCGCCCCATTTATATTCGATAATTACCGGCGAATCATTATCATCGAGACCTAAGCTATCAATGCGTCCTCCATGCTTTTCGCTGATTACGAATTCCGTCGCTAAAAAACGCACATTAAAAAGAGTTTCGAGGTTAGATTCCACAAAGCGTTGCAGTTCTTTTTCATTACGGAAATCTTTTTTCTTTAATATTTCCAGGGAGCCATTTTTATTTGTAAACAGTGTCATAGGTTTGCAACGTTAAGCAACTCGCCTTAAAAAGCCAGCTTTTTTTGGTGGGTATTTTACCGGCTGAAAAAGGCTTTTTTAACGCTATGCGTAAAAGTATTTTTTAAACGAAAACTTATAAAAAACCGTTTGCAATTTAATTTTACCAGTTCAAGAATGCAGCCCTTAAATGTCTTTAACAAAAACACATAAAAAATGGCTTAAAAGTATTACTGCCGTACTCGCTGTTATTGCAGGTAGCCATTATGCGAGCTCTTATTTTGATCATCTTTTAAATGACAAAACGCCCAAATTAGTAGTGAACCAATTTTACAATACAGTTGAGCCTAAAAAACCAGTCCCTGCTCAAGTTGGTAGTTTGATTTTGGATTATCAAGCCTTATTTTTGGAGGAACAAAGCGAGTATATTGTACAAATCGAAAATAAGGGCCGTGGTCCAGAAGAGGATGTGGGTGTTAGCATTCAATTCCCTGCTGAATTAACAGCGAATGAGCCTGAAATCCAAAGTTTAAGAATATACCAGCCCGAAAATATCATTTGGAATGAAGGAGTATATTTTGTAAGCCTGGCTCAATTTCCTAAAGACGCTTTTGCAAGTTTGGTATTTGAAGTGAAGGACAATATTAAAAAATTATGTAAGACAAATGTAAGGGTAGCAGGCAAACAAGTAGAGGCACAGATTGAAAAAATCAAAGGATTAGAATGCAATTAGTAAACAAAATTTTATTTATTTGTGTGCTTTTTCTTTCTTTGAATGCAAGAGCCGAAGAATGTTATTTTAAAGACGGTGGCTATTGTGTTTCTCAAATCTTTAATTCCACAAGGCAAGCTATTGATGAATCTAAAAACGAAAAGGCAGAACAAATTAAACAAGGTATATCCAAAAATGGTTATGGGCCTTTAGGGATAACTCTTCCTGTCAATGAAGGGACTTTTATTTATGTAAGCTATGATGTGTTGTGGGACTGGATGGTTACTGGTGGCGCAGTTTTAGCAGAAGATAAGACAACTGCCTTTAACGAGGCCTCTAAAGCCGGAGGCACTAAAATTGCCGGAGTTAATCTGGTGGTGCTGGGCGCACGGACACTGCAGAAACTGGTGGACCTGCAAATTTTAACTTTGGAAGACGCACAGAAAATTTTAAACGAAGCTAAAGAAAGAGGTGCTGAGTGAACTGGAAAGAAAAATTCAAAGACGTGCTTTCTCCTCTTTTAACTTTGTACACTATTACCTACATCGGCCTGATGCTGGTTGATTTTATTTTAAAGGAAAAGTTCGACATGCCCGGTGGGATGATGCCGGTTTATATTGCTCTTGTCGGTGCATACTCCGCCGAAAAAGAAATCAAACGCT
>JAIBAG010000044.1 GCA_019695305.1 bacterium | reverse complement strand
AAAAGGATATTCTTCTCGTCGAACATCGTCTCAACCATAGACCGAGAAAATGTTTAGACTTTTATACTCCTGCGGAAATACTCAAAAAATTACGTAGTGGTGCACTTCCACCTTGAACGTACCCTCCTATGAGACTCTCTTTTTCCCTCTCAATTTTAACTCTTTAATTTCATTCACATTTTATTTTTTAAGCCCTTGGCACGCCGTTAGCTAATATAGCTTGTGTCTATTGAGCCTATTTGGGCCTCGACTTGTATATACATTATGTATTACAATTTTAAAGATGAAAAATGAGAGAGTTAAACTGGGATTTAGAAAAAAGCAAAAAGCTAAAAAAGAGCAGGGGAGTATCGTTTGAAGAGCTTATCCAAGGCCATTTACTTGCTGTTAAAAAGCATCCAACTAGAAAACAGCAGCAAATTTTACTTTTTGAATACGAAAACTATATATGGGTGGTACCCTGTGTTGTAACAAGACATGAAATATTTTTAAAAACGCTATTTCCCAGTAGAAAATACACAAAGCTATGGAAAGAAGGAAAACTAAATGAATAAATTAACTAGATCCGAGAGAAAAATTGAGAAAGACATCATAAAGGGAGTATATGTACCGGTGAGTCAGGCTGAATTAAAAGAAATTGCCCAAGCGATTGCTCGTAAGAAAAAGGATGTAGTCTTAAATATACGTGTCAATAGTCACGACTTAGCCGCTATTAAACAAAAAGCAAAAAAAATGGGAATACCTTATCAAACGTTTATTTCCGAAGTTTTACACCGTGTTGCCGCTTAATATGCCCACTCCCAACAAAAAAAAAGTGATTGCCGCCATCATCCAGCACATCCAGTCTGCGATGGCTGTGATCAACGCCGCTATTGGCGATGCACACACAGCGGCAACTCACGAAGAAACGCAGGCTAAAAGTAAGTATGATACTTTTGCTCTGGAGTCGTCCTATTTAGCCAATGGCCAAACAAAGCGTTTGGCAGAGCTCGATGAAGCTTTAAAATATTTTAAAAATATTCTTCCACCGTCGTCTTCTCAAACAATCACCCATAATCATCTTATAAAACTTTCTAAAGAAGACGATTCTTTATTGTATGTTTTTTTAGCCCCCTGCGGTGGGGGTATTCGCGTCAAAGTAGACGGCTGTGCGGTAAGTGTAGTAACTCCCGATTCTCCAATAGGTGAATCTCTTTTAGGGACTCGTATAGGAGATGTTTTTGAAATAAAAACAAAAGGGCAGACAGCCGAATATGAAGTGTTAAAATATTGGGATTGACTCAAGTGTGAGTTTTAGGGTTTGATGCCGATATGGGTAAAATTATTTTTATAGTTCATTTGTTTTTTATGCTGGTTATCACACCCGTTTGGGCCAAGCAAAACCCCTTAGAAGGTTTTCAAAAATTATCTGGGCCTTACAAAGAATTAGCCGGGTACTGCAAGCAAAATCCACCTCAAGATTCTATGCGGGAAGTGTGTAATCCCGATATTGCACGTTTAACCTTTTTTGATAAAACTTTTAAAAAACCTTTTTTAAGAGGTGCCTTTTTTGAAACAGGTGACGACGTTACCAAGTTTTGTAGTTTAGGTTTAAAAACCAATGCCGGTTGGTTTGTGATGCGTGATGTCATTGAATGTGATTCAGGTGCCGCTACTGCACGTGTGAATGTTACTGTTGAAAAAATGGTTCTTAAAAAAAATCTACGACTTACATTTATGCTAATAAATACGCATACCGAAGATGGAATTAACTGGATAAAAGATAGTACAGAAAAAATGATGCTGACGTGCCGTGTAGATGAGGCCAACACTGTATATTGCAATTAGGGACGTTGTTGACTGCAATTAGGGACGTTGTTGACTAACCGGACTAAGTTTAGCAACAAACTATTTTAAAAAGTTAGTCCGGTTAGTCAACAACGTCCCTCCCATCTTTTACCGATAATGGCATCGATTGGAAAGCTGAAGATAAAAAAATATCTGTTGTGTGTAAGGCAGATAAAGATGGAATTGTTTTTTGTAAATAAATGAAAGATCCCGATAAAAATAAAGTGATCGCTGCGATTATCCAACATATCCAATCCAGCATGGATGTTATTAATGCAGCCATTGGCGATGCTCACACCGCGGCTACGCATGAAGAAACGCAGGCTAAAAGTAAGTATGATACTTTTGCTCTGGAGTCGTCCTATTTAGCCAATGGCCAAACAAAGCGTTTGGCCGAGCTGGATGAGGGGCTCCAGTATTTTAAAAATATTCTTCCTTCAGCATTGTCTCAAACCATTAGCGCTAATCATCTTATACAACTTTCTAAAAACGATACTCCACTGTATGTTTTATTAGCGCCTTGTGGCGGGGGTATTAGAGTGGATGTGGATGATTTTACAGTAAGTGTTATTACCCCCGACTCTCCCTTGGGTGAGTTGTTATTAGGGGCGCATGTAGGTGATTTTTTTGATATTAAAGCCAAAGGGCAAGAGATTGAGTATGAAGTGCTTGCGTTTAAATAACAAAGGCCCCAACCGGGGCCTTTGTTATTTAGCGGCAGCTTTTTTCTTTTTATTTTTAGGACGCTTTTTGCCGTAAGAACCTGCTCTAATTTTTCCTTTGCGGCTGCGTTTATCACCTTTTCCCATAATATCTCCTTATAAGTGTGAAACAAGGGTTTGCTTATATGAGGACCTGCTGTAAAAATCCAATGAAAAATTACCCCTCACCCAACCCTCTCCCACAGGGGAGAGGGTAAAAGGTAAGAAGTTAAATTAATCAGTAAAAGCCAGATAGCCGGGCACAAACAGGCCAGCTACCGGTACAATCAACAACACACCCACCCAACCCGGTTTGCCACGGGCCTCGGCTATTTTCATCCACACAATAATACTCATTACAATGTTAACAAACGGGATGAGCAATAAAATAATCCACCACATCGGTTGTTTGGCTATTTGTAAGATGAGTACAATGTTCACAATGGGTATCCATGCCATCCAGGCGTTGGGGGTATTTGTTTTTTGTGCTATTTTCATAAGACATAATGAAAAGTACACATATAACAAGGCCATAATACCCACATAAACAATCATAAATCCTGCCATGGCGGCACCGCCAATAGCATCAGGATCCATGCCCTGCATTTGCTGCAAAATTTGTTCTTCTGTCATAATTTTCTCCCTCGGTTCGCCGTAGCACTGCCTTGCGGGGCAACAGCGGCCTATAAAAAGTTAAGGCATCATTGTGAAGGAAAGTATCAAAACGTACAAAGTATTTTTTTAACCCATTTTTAGGGATAAGCGAAGAATAGGGGAAAACTGTAGGCCCTTGAATGCGTATCCAATAAGGCTAAAAACCAAGGCCTATTTGAGAGCTTACAGTAAAATCTACTGCAGGGCCGCTGGGTATTAAATCTTCCGAAAGGCTAACGCGGTAATTAATTTTTTTAATTTTATGTTTTAGGTCCCAACTGCCTTCTAGGCCATTTACCAAATTAAGGGACATGCCCGATAATTCTTTAAGACCCGTATAGCCATAATACGATGTTTGACCGTCTAATTGTGTAACCCACGAACAATGTTTTGTTACATTAATCTCAAATCCCTGGTTAAAAAAGAGAGAGCCCGCGCGGGTTATTTCTTTTAATTCTCTGTGTCCTCCCAAAATAACAACGCCCATTTGGCTATACGATGTTAATCTTTTGTAAGATTTTTGCGCCAGTATCGAAACGCCCACATCGGGATAGCCAGATCCGGTTCCGTGTGAGATGGATCCCGTGGGTAATTTTAAAAGTCCTTTAAAGGCAATTCCAAAACGACGTTTCCCTTCGTCTATTAAATGTAATTTACTAGAGAGTACTATATCGCCCAATCCAAAAAGTGTTTTGTTTACGTTATAAACGCTGCTGCCATTTTTATTAACACGATACGAAAAACGTCCATTAGGCACGGTATTGCGCCCGGCATTAGGAAAGCCAAAGGCATTGTGATAATTTTGAATAAAAGAATCTAAAAAGCCGCCAAAAAAACCAATAAACGGAATTTCGGCCCCTAATTCTAGTTTATTGGTAAGGCCGTATTTTACTTTAATGGCATTACGCACTAATTCCATATCTAAATCTATACCATAACCTGTGGGCGGCAGATTTTGTTCAAACATGTTGGTAAAATTTGTAGAAAGCGACACATCCACATTTTTTTTAGCAGTAGTAGGCACTTTATCGAGGGGTACTTGTAAAAAATGTAAAAAGAGAGGGTTTTGCGTGCTGCTTTCAAATGGGCCGTAGGTGTTGTAGCCGTTTAATTTAAAAAAACCGGCATGTGCAGAAAAAGGCAAACACATATAAAGAAGAATGGATATTATTTTTTTCATGATTTTTTATTATTTTCTTGTTTAATTGCTTCTAACTCTTCTGCAACGGCTAAATCGCGGTGGCGGCCTAATTCCCTCTTACATTTTATTAAATCGTCAATCGAAATGAGGCGACATTTTCCGTCTAAAATATCAATTTCTACACTATTTTTTAGAACACTATAATAAGAACCCACACCAATAACCGAACTGATAACATCCAGCATTCCTAAATCGGTAACAAGATGAAGATCGCCTTCGAGCGAGGTGGTTTGAAGAAAAGATTCTCCTGTAGTGCGGAGGCAAGGATGATAAGGAGCAAGAAGTGCTTTTAAATGATCAATTTGTTCTGGAGAATTTAGAATACAAATATCGATATCGCGAGTTGTTTGGTGGCAGCCATGCAATACGGCCGCAAAGCCTCCTACGATAATAAAATCGAGAGGGCTATGAACCAGTAATTTGAGAAGATTGTGAAGGTTTTGCACAATGTGTTTGTTGCTGTTTAAGTTCGTCTACAAAATCAAGAGTGTTTTGGTGTACTAAAAGGCGTTCTTCGTAAGTGAGTTTTAAATTATCTCGGATGATCGAGATATCAACTCCTCTTAAGGCCCATTCCTGATCGGTGACGTTTTGCATGATGGTGCCATTATTAAGGAATTATCTACTTTTTTTCAATGCTTTTTAGTATCTTTTAAAAATGACAAATTCTTATTCATTCAAACAAATTGTTTCAAAAAGCCGGAAAATTTCTAGTTTTCTAGTGTATGGAGGAATTGTTCTTATTATCGCTTTTGTCAATGTGGTGGGTGTTATGGGTGTGTTGCAAAAAATGAATGATCCTATCCCGCGTACACGCATACCTGAGGTTTATGTTTTGGAGGTTATTTTTATTTTGATGTCTATTGTACTGGCTTTTATGATTGTAGCACTTACAAAAAATGTAAAAGTCTGGTTTGATGATAATTTTTTGTATTACCGTGTTTTATTTACGCATCGGGTGGCTTTGCAGAAAATTGAAAAAGTAGATTTGGTAAAAAGAATTTATCGTTATCGAAATTCAAAAACAATCATGTACGACACGCGTCTTTTTTTAGTTGGTGGAAAAACAAAATCAATCATTTCTCACCGCGTTGACGAGATAGCTTATGCCCAACAAACGGCCGGGATTATTTGGAAAGAAATATGTGAAAAACAGCAGCATACCGAACGTACTAGCAGTTTCTAATTGCCTCACTATTAAATAATTAAATAAATTCAAGTACTTAAAATGGTTTCCCTTACAGGGCTGTGCACTTTTGTGCGCGGATTTTTTTGTTTTTAACAACTTACCGGTGAAGAGGAGCCGATAATTAAAGTGGGGCTAGTTTTATGAATAATAAAATCAATAACACACAAGTTTTAAAAGAAGAATGGGATCTACTTCGCAATTTTGTAAATAGTAACAAAACAGACAAATCTATTCTGAGAGATGGCGTTTTAGAAACCTCAGAAATTCCAAGCTTATTTGATACTAATCGTGATCACAAAACTAGCTGGCTTGAAATGGCTGGTGTGGCCAAAGCACAAGGGAGTCACTTTCTAGATTTAAGTAATTTATTACAGCGGCACGGGATTAATTTATATGAGGGAATAGAAGCTTTTGTAGAAAAGCCCCTATCTGATTATTATTTATTTACAGATAATGGTGAAAACGAGATTTTAGTAAATGATTTTAATGCCGAGTTTGGCAGTTTATGTACCGATCCTTTATTTATTAGTTATTTTTTAAATATACGTCCTTCCATAACTATGAACGGTGAGGAGGGACTGATTAACGCAATTTTTTCTCATGCCCCAGAGACTGTATTTTCGGATATTGATATTATGCGGCAGGCATTAGGAATTAGTGGTGGTTTATTTAACCGTTTGCCAGATGAAATGCAGGACAATACTGACTTGCAAAACATTGCAGTAGTTCATGGTGGGTATAGAGCTATTACAACATCAGACCCTTCAAAAAAGGCAGATATAGAACTAGCCTTGCAAGCATCTTACTATAATACGGATGATTATAGATATTATGTTTCAGCTGATCTCAAAACAAAAGATTTTAACTTGAAAGTCCTTAGGATTAATCCTGACATTATTAAATGTATTGAAGATATAATAGATGGTGATTATAAAGAAGCGCTATCCCAAGGTTTGGATCCTGAGCATCAAACAGCAAATAATGAACAAGAAGTTATAATAAGGGCCATTAGGATATTTGAGCACACACATGATGTGCTCAATAGTGAGCGCCAAACAAGTTTAATTTATTTTTACACAAATGTACTAAGCGAAGAGATCCGCAAAAAACCTGCTGTGGCAGCAGCTTACTTATGTATTTTTCCATATAGAAAATCTGACATTGACTCATCATTACTGAATAATGCAGATTTTGTATTAAATGTCCTACGCAATAGTGATTGGCTTAATGAATCACTTGTCGCACCTTTTATAGGTGACGTAAGCTTCATGAGGCAGGCCGTAGAGCTTTACCCAGAACTGTATAAAAGTGCCAGTGAATCTGTAAAAGAAGATGAAGAGGTGGCTAGAAATGCTGTTTTAAAAAAGCCGGACCTTGTCAATCTTTTGCCTGACACACTTTATAATAATCCAAATTTTTTAAACAGTGTCGTAAATGGTCTTAAAATGAATGTCGGTGCATTAACTTTATTTTTAAACCGTTCTAAGTATTTCAAAAGCAATCCTGACAAGTGGCAAGAATTTGCTAGCATATCCGGTATATTAAAAAACCCCATTTTTATTTCTGCCATTGCAGATTTGCCAAAGGAAAAGCTGCAGGATTTTATGAATGAATACCCTAACTATAGGGGTAAAGTACTCAAAGCCTTGCCTTTCCGTAAAGATTTAGATGAAGCAGCCAGTATTTTAATTGAAAATTGGGCTAGTATGTCGACAGAAGAGCGTCAATTGTTTGGTGTTAACACTCAAAACTATATGATGGCTACGGATGCTCCAGAAATCAACGGGCTGATGATGGCAATGATTATGGATAATAGATTTTTATTTTGGAATTTAGATACTGATAAACAAAATGAGATTTGGCCTTCCCTAGTACAAACATTAAGAGATGCAGGATTTAAATTTCCAGAAAGTATATTAAACAGTTTTGACAATTTTAAAGAAGCCTTGGCGAGCAAAACAAAAAATGAAGATCGCTTTATAAGCTGGCGTGATTTAGAATCACTTTTTCTTACCAGAAAAGATTTAATTGATACAAAACCGACAATTATTATTTTTATGGCTTCGTACGATAATAATGGTGCATTTGTAAACTATAGCCAAAATAGCCCTATGGATGATTTTCGTACGAGAGGGTATCAAGTTGTTGTGAGAGAAATAACCTCGTTTGAAGATTGGATTTTTGAGGCAAAAGAAGTGAGTGGCAATGGTGAAAATTCTTTTGATGTCTTAATGCTTAGAGCTCATGGAGAAGAGAGTAGTGCTGCTTTGGATGGTGACGATATTATGGTTAGCGAAAAAGTGGAACTAGCCGATTTCGCAAATCCGGAGGCTGCTATTTTAGGGCAGATTGTGAGTGGAGCTGTGATGTTTGAGAGCTGCTCCACAGGCACAGGAGGTGATGATAACGATAATATGATTAATGCTTATCGTAATATTTTACCGAAACAAGTTACTTTATTTGCGCCACGTTTTCCTTCTGGCATAGATGGCTATAACATTAGTCGTGATAGAAAAGGGCAAATTAAAAGTATTGTTCCGATCTATAGAGAAGAGGAACATTTTTATCAGACCCATGGTAAACTTTAATCCCAATAAAGCCGCCTCCTTTTTTTTAATGCCCCTGGCTCTCCAAATACCTCTCCGCATCAATAGCCGCCATACAGCCGCTACCAGCCGCTGTTACCGCTTGGCGGTAGTAGTGATCTTGCACATCGCCTGCTGCAAAGACGCCGGGGATATTGGTTAAGGTGGAGCCGGGTTTCGTCACAATATAGTCGTTTTTCATATCCAACTTATTAACAAACAAGCTGGTGTTGGGCTGATGGCCAATGGCCACAAATAAACCACCATAGTTTTCATCTTTTACCTCGCCCGTTACAACATTTTTAAGCTTTAAACCTGTCATCGAGTCGTCGCCCAGCACATCTTCCACCACTGTGTTCCAGATAAATTTAATTTTAGGATTTTTGAGCGCGCGATCTTGCATGATCTTCGATGCGCGTAAAGAATCACGGCGGTGAATCACATGTACCTCTGTTGCAAAGCGTGTTAAAAATTGAGCTTCTTCAAGCGCGGTATCGCCGCCGCCCACAAGGGCTAATTTTTGACCTTTAAAGAAGGCGCCATCGCAGGTGGCACAGGCCGATACCCCGCGGCCCATCAGTTTCATTTCATTTTTTAAACCCAAGAGTTTGGCGCTGGCACCCGTGGCAATAATCACGGTTTTAGCTTCGTAAATATCTTTCCCTACCGTTACTTTAAAAGGTTGTTTGGTAAAATCGACCTCGGTTACATCTTTTGTATGAATTTCGGTGCCAAAGCGGGCGGCTTGTTCACGCCATAATTGCATCAACTCGGGGCCCATCACGCCTTTGGGGAAGCCGGGATAGTTTTCTACATCGGTTGTAATCATCAACTGGCCTCCGGCTTGATAGCCTTCGAATAAAACGGGTTTTAAATTAGCGCGGGCGGCATAAATGGCGGCGGTTAAGCCGGCTGGGCCGGAACCGATGATAATAACGTTGTGAACCATGAAATCCTCCAATGGATGATATTTTCCCCTATCTCTAATCATCCTTTTTAATCTTTGCAAGTGTCTAAAAACTTCTGTAAAATCACGCTTCAACCATCCATTTGCAGTAAACAGAACATGACAAAAAAAATTATATCTTTTCTTCTTTTAACGTGGGTTTTTGTATTGCCGGCGCATGCCGCTTTTTTTGCGCCCTCACAAACTTTTTATACTGTTAAAACCAAACATTTTGCCATTCATTACGAAAAGGGACTGGAGAGTGTGGCAAATGATGTGGTGGAAATATCCGAAAAAGTTTATTCTACATTATCTCCCAAATACAACTGGAAGCCTTTTGGGCGCACGCATTTAGTACTTACCGATAAAATGGATCAGGCCAATGGTTCGGCAACTGTTTTGCCGGCAAATTACATCATGTTATTTATAACGCCTCCCGATGTTGATTCGCCCCTCGAAAACTATAAAAATTATCTTGAATTACTGATTACTCACGAATTTACCCATATTTTGCATATGGATCAGCATCATGGTTTTACCTCGGTAGCGCATTTTTTATTTGGCAAAATTGTGGCTACAAACGGTTTAAGCCCGGGTTGGATGCGTGAAGGCATTGCGAGCTACGAAGAGAGTGTAAATACAGGTTATGGCCGCGCCAATTTTTCGTATTCCGATATGATGTTGCGTACCAGCATTTACGAAAATAATTTTCCAAAAATTGACCAGGCTGCAGGAAGCGGGGCTCATTTTCCTGCTGCTGAAAGACAGTATATTTATGGCGTAAAATTTTGGCAGTGGCTTTCTAAAAAATACGGCGACGATAAAGTTCCACTATACGCCAAAAAATATTCCTCTACTCCGTTTTTGTTTACGTTTAACGGTGTGGCTAAACGGGTATATGGTAAAAGTTTTTATAAATTATGGGATGAATGGAAAACAGAAATTGCTGCTGATTATAATGCTCTTAAAAATAAACTTGTGGCCGAAGGGATAACGCCTTTCACGCCTGCTGTGAAAGATAAAGATGTATTGTCGCATCCTACAGCCTTACCATCGGGGCAAGGTTTTGCTTATTCAGATATGAGTCCCGATGAAGAGGCTCATTTAGTGATTAAAAAGGGTGGTGAGCCTTTAGTGTTAAAAAGAGCTGTATATGGGCAAATGTCTTTTTCATCAGACAGCAACAAGGTGGCCTTTGGCAGTATTAGCGAGGCTGAAAAGTATAAATATTATTCCGAAGTATATGTATACGATGTAGCTGCCAAAACCCAGGTGCGTGTTTACGATAAGAAAAACCCCAAGCTGTCTATGCGAGCGAGCGATCCCGATTTTGCCCCGTTTGAAGGGGGTAACCGCTGGTTAGTAATGGTGCGTACCGATAAAGGAACCGATAATTTGTATGTTTACGATTTAGAAAATAAAGAAGGTTATTATTTAACGCATGCCGAAGAGTATACGCAATTTTCTAACCCTCGTTTTTCACCGGATGGAAGCCGCATTGTAGTATCGCAAAGAAACAATAACGGATCGCGCGACATTGTTTTATATAGCCGTACCGGAGATAAAATTAAAAATATTACTAATGATGATGCCATTGATGCGCATCCTGTTTGGTCGCCGGAAGGTTCTTCTATTTATTACGATTCTGATAAAAGCGGTATTTCCAATATTTACCGTTACGATGTTGCTAGCGGCACCTCGGCAAAAATTACCAATGTGCTGAGTGGTGTGTATCAACCCAGTATTTCGGCCGATGGAAAAACATTGTATGTGGCTTTTTTTAAAACGAAGGGTATGGATATTTATCAAACCTCGCTTACCGAAACTACTCTTTCACACGTAGCGGAAGTAGAAGATTCACTGGCATCATCTGAAACCGCTGTGATTTCTGAAGCGGAGGCAACAATTACAGTAGCTTCTTTGCCGTCTACAAATATGGCTTTGGCACAAAAAAGAATAACGGTTATTGAGCCAGCAAAAAATAAAACAGATGTAGCTAAGGCTCCCAAAGAATCGGCTTATAAAAATGTGGTGGATGATAATCCAATCCCCCAATCCCCTCAAGAAACCGTAGCGGGTGCTAAAAAGTACAATGCGTTCCCGCAAGTTTTAGTACCTCGTTATATTATGCCCAGTTTTTTTCAGCTGGATGATGCTTTTATTTTTCAATTTGTAACAGGAAGCACCGATCCTTTGTATCGTCATGCTTGGAGTGCTTATGCCACGTATCGTACCGATGCCATGTTTTTAGGTGGCGGGTTAAGTTATGTTTATCAACGTTATAACCCCAGCCTTTTTGTGGGCTATATGCGTTATGCTTACGATAGAGGAAGTTTTTTTGAAGAACGTAACCAGGTTTATGCTGGGGCATCGTACAATTTAGGCAACTATCAAAACGTGGCTTTAAGTTACTTTTTTGAAAAGCGCGATAATTTTAGCGCCATACCGGCAGCTGTTTCGGCTAATTTAGGTAATTATGCGGGATTAAGAGCGGTTTATACTTATTCGCGATTTAAACTTTTCCCAAATGGCGTAAGCCAAGAAGACGGTCCTTTTGCGCGCTTGTCGGCAGATTGGACCAACAGTGTGTTCGGCTCCGCCGAGCAAAACGAGCAATACGTGTTTATGGGTGATCTGCGATACTACTTAGAGATGCCCTATGCTGATCATCATGTACTCGCATTTAGAGCGGCTGGCGGTTGGGCTGGTGGTGATAGAGAAGCATCCGGTAGTTTTCGCTTTGGAGGCCCTTTTGGCGAAGGTACTTTGGCAGGATATTCAACGCGTCTTTTTGCATTTAGAGGTTTACCCGGAGTTCAGTTTGCTGGTGATAGAGCCGTGTTATTTTCAACCGAATATCGTTTTCCCATTTGGAATATTGAACGTGGTTTAGGAACAGCGCCCATTTTTTTCCAACGTATACATGGGTCGGTGTTTAGTGATTTTGGTAATATTTGGAATAGCCCTTATCATAACAGTAACTTTTTAAGTGATTGTTTAATGAGTGTGGGTACAGAACTTAAAACCGATTTAGTAGTGGGTTATGGTTTACCGCTTAATGCGCGTTTGGGTTATGCCATTATTGTAAAAAATAGAGATGCTGTTGCTGGCATTAAAGATACATGGTTTGGCCAAGACATTAGGAACGGTACTTTTTATTTTCAATTGGGGACATCGTTTTAAAAACTATGCATTACTCACTTTTATACGCAGCGCTTAATACCATTATTATAGTTTTATTAGCACTGGTACGTTCAAGGTGGAAGTGCACCACTACGTAATTTTTTGAGTATTTCCGCAGGAGTATAAAAGTCTAAACATTTTCTCGGTCTATGGTTGAGACGATGTTCGACGAGAAGAATATCCTTTTCTG
>JAIBAG010000043.1 GCA_019695305.1 bacterium | reverse complement strand
CGAGAACTCAAAGACAAAATTGCTTAACGTGAAAGAAAATTGGTTCAGGTTTTTTTGAGAATAAACCGCGCGCTTGAAAACAAACGCGTGCATAACCCGTTCCGAGGCAAACCCCGCGCCACTTCGCTTTTGCTCAGCGTCACGGCTTTTGCTCCCTGCCCAGCTTTGCTGGGCAACAGGCCCGCCCGTTCCTCGCCAGGGTTCCCGGAAGAATCGGAAGATTGTGCAAAGCTCCTCCCCAAACCCCTCCGCTTTGCACACCAACATCGGCGTACTTTTATTTTTAAGGTGCCGTCCACTCCAGGTCCTGGATTGTTTTTTAAAAGTACGTCTGAAAAGAGGGGTGCGCAAAGTTGGGTGATCGTTATTCCTTCCGTGCTCGGGTTACGGTTCCAGCCAGCTCGGGCCTGGTCCGGCCCGGGTCGTGGCCAGTCGCCTTCGGCGTGGCCTACTTGCCCCCACCCACCCGTGGGAACCCGCCTTTCGGCCGCCCACCCCTATTAAAGGCGGGAACGGCCAAGCCTTTGGCTTGTGCTTCGGCACACTTAGCACAATTTACAGGTTGATTTTTTGTCTGTTTCACGTAAATTATTCGTGTGCCGTCCTTAAGTCCTAACTCCCAATACAAAACTTTAGTTACTGACCTTACCGAAATCATGCGGCAAGGCTTAGAGGCGGCGAATGCAATTCGCCTTAAAACTTATTGGCAGATGGGTCGGCGCTTGTCCAAATCCAAAGAATTGGCTAATGCCAATTCGGCCGCGTTGCTGGCGCAACTGGCCGCCGACCTCAACATGGAGGTTAGTCTTCTTTACCGTATCCAGCAGTTTTACACTCTGTGGCCTAAAGGTGTTCCTGATACTAAAGGTTCTGTTCTCAGTTGGTCTCATTTTGTAGAGTTGCTGTCGCTCAAAGATACAAAAGAGCGTGATTTTTACGTCGTAACAGCGTCGCAACAGAACTGGAGTCGTGACCAGCTACGCAAAGCTATTCAAAAAGATTATTTCAATCTTAGGCAACTTCCAGCGCCACAGGAAACTACAGCTTTAGCTCGTCCTGTTAGTCCCCTTCATACTTACAAAGCTATTGTTGAACATGTGGTGGATGGCGATACACTTTTAGTCCGCATCGATTTAGGCTTTGAAGTCTGGCTTAATGTTCGCACGCGTTTTCGTGGAATCAATACTGCCGAACTGGTTAAACAAGCTGTTACTCCTAATCGAGCCGATCAAGCCAAAGCCTTTGTGGAGGAAAAGCTCAAAAACCTGCCGTTCATCATCATTAAAACCTACAAAACCGACATGTATCAGCGGTATGTTTCGGATATCTTCTATCATCCTACCCTAACCGACAAAGAAGCGGTCTATTCTGAGGGATTCTTCCTTAATTCCCAGCTTTTGGAAGCGAAGCTGGCCGATGTCATGGATTAGGTCACCTATGATTCGAGTCGAGCCGTATTTAAGCTGGTTTGGGTCGTATTTGAACCGTATATGAGTAGTATTGGGTAGCACTTACTACTCACTTTTTAGGCGATGAGTCATAAATGAGCTGTATTTGGGTAGATATGAGCAGTACTGGGTTGTACTTATAAATAACTGAATTTACTTATTTATTTGTTTTCGGGCTTGGAGCCGGTGCTTTTGATGTAATAAGCGTCCTTAAAGTCTCCCACTTGGCTGATTTTGCCTACTTTTTCCATTCCAGCCAGTATTCGTCCGGCGGTACTGTCAGAAACTTTGAGAATCTCTACCACTTCTTTGCGGGTTACTTTGCCCTTATCATTAACAACAGCCAAAACTTGCTCTTCACGAGTAGTGTACTTTTCTTCATTTGAAAGCTTCTTATCGCTAGCCTCATAAATCTTTTTGGATGCCTTTGATCCAAAGAAAATACCCAATACCTGAAGTGCCACAGCGGTTAAGTCTTTCGGTAAAACAAAAGCCTTGTCGATACTGCTCATTACAAAGGCGATCAAAAAGAACAGAAGCCAGAAATAAACATATATTGATCCTTTTCGGGGAGGATCTTCCTGTCCTACCCATCTTTTAACTTCCTTTTCGACAGAATAGGCACCTACAAGAGCAATATAAACAACCATCATCCCATCAGGCATATCGAATTTTTCTTTTAAGATGAAATCAACCAGCATCAGGCCGATGTAGGTAATGGTGTACAAAGTCAAAAGCGGAGAAAGAACATCTCTGAATTTTTCTTTCCAGTTCATGAGTTCCCTTCCTTTGCATCGTTGAGGATTTTCTGTGCATCCTGCAGAGTTAAAATTTGTAGATTAACTAATTCTTGAAGTGTACGCGCCGCTAATACTACTAAGTTTGCCCCGGCAATCTTGGTGCCTCCAGATTTGCTAGCCTCATCAAAAGCAGCACTTTTTTCTTTCTCAGTTGCTACAGTAGATTTAACCATCCAATTCCAAAATGTCTCATATCGCGTATAAGTAAATGAGCCATCAGTCACCATTGATTCAGTTAAGATCATACCACCTAGTTTCCCAAATCCAGTCTCTGCCATTTCTTTTTTAATTAAATTAACTTTCTCAAGGGGAGATTCGTTTACAATGCGGATTGTTTCATTCAATATTTTATCAACACAATAGCCGCCATCCGCAAAACCACATTCCTCTGCTCTTATACTCAGAGAAAATAACAAAACGCATATAAACAAAATTTTGTTCATCAATTGCATTCTAATCCTTTTATTTTCTCAATCTGAGCCTCTACTTGCTTACCTGCTACCTTCACATTTGTTTCACATAATTTATTAATATTGTTCTTCACTTCAAATGCTAAGTTTGCAAAAGCGTCTTTGGGGAATTGACCCAAACTCATAAAATATGTGGATTCATTCCATAGGGCATTTTCAGGACGATAGATTTTTAGACTTTGTATATTAGGTTCACTTGCTGTTACTTCAGAAGAGAATTGAACGCTGATACCCACATCTTCTTCAGGGCCACGGCCTATATTCTCAATTTGCACTACATATTGATTTACATTGTTTTGGGGAGAAGCTTGGTAATCCAAAATCAAACCACCAACTTGAACAGGCACTGGTTTTTTAGGCTCAACTGTATTGTAAAGCTGGTTCACTACCAGCTTGGGGGTTTTGTCATTCAAGAAATGATCAAAATAAGAACCAGCATAATGACTACCAGCAATAAGAGCTAATACGGCACTAACACTTTTAAGCCATTTTTTGTGCGTTTTTGTTAAAGGCATTTAAGGGCTGTATTCTTGAACTGGTAAAATTAAATTGCAAACGGTTTTTATGAGTTTTCGTGCAAAAAATACTTTACGCATAGCGTTAAAAAAGTCTTTTCCATCCGGTAAAACACACGCCAAAAAAAGCTGGCTTTTTAAGGCGAGTTGCTTAACGTTGCAAACCTATGACACTGTTTACAAATAAAAATGGTTCCTTGGAAATCTTAAAGAAAAAAGATTTCCGTAACGAAAAAGAACTGCAACGTTTTGTAGAATCCAACCTAGAAACCCTTTTTAATGTGCGTTTTTTAGCAACGGAGTTTGTTATCAGCGAAAAGCATGGAGGACGCATTGATAGCTTAGGCCTTGATGACAATGATTCACCCGTTATCATCGAATATAAATGGGGCGAAAAAGACAATATCATCAATCAGGGTTTATTTTATTTGGATTGGCTGATTGATCACAAAGGTGATTTTCAGGTTTTGGTCGAAAAAATTTTAAAAGAAAAAATACAAGTGGAATATGGTTCACCACGCCTCATACTTATTGCCCAGTCGTTCAATAAATACGATCAATTTGCCATCAACCGCATGGCGGAAAATATAGAGCTGTGGACTTACTCTCTTTACGAAAATAATACTTTTGAGTTGCGGTCTGTTGCCACTTCCCAAGCTAAAAAAAGCAGAGAAACTTCCGTCAATAAAGTAACCAGCATTTCCTACGATAATTATTCCGTGGATCGCCTGCTTGAGAAAGCGGAGCCCAATATAAAAGAAATTTTTGGAGAATTACGGGAACGTGTTTTAAATTTCGAAAGCGAACAAGAAATTGAAGAATTGCCCCGCAAACATTATGTTGCTTACCGCACCAATCGCGCTTTCTTATATGTCAGTATACAGGTAAATGCTCTCAAAATTCACATCATCATTGATCAAAAAGATTTAAATGATCCAAAAGGCATGACACGCGATGTTTCCAAAGTGGGACATTATGGCTATGGGAACACCGAGATTATTCTTAAAAACATGGATGACTTGGAATATGTGATGAGCTTTGTCAAACAGTCATATCTGGAAAGCCGCTAGCATTATGGATTGGAACGTAATTCAAAATTATTTTATCGAATATATCCTGCCAGTTATAAAAAATATCACTGCCAGCACCGTAACACTTGCAGCTTTCTGGTTCGTTTTTAGAAAGCAGATTGAAGCCTTTATTACAACCAGATCGCAAAACGCGATTAATGCCAAGCAACATGAACTTGATAAAAAAATGGAGGATTACAAAAGTGAGATAGGCCAGCGGGCTGAGGCGATCAAAACGAATCTTCAAAAAGATATTATCAACGCCGAACTGACAATTAAACAGCGACATAAAACCTATAACGAAATTCTTCTTTTAATGCGTAAGGCCCATGCTCTAGTTATGCAGTTTTATGGGGTTAGAAGAAGATATGACTATGCCACTTTTAGCCAAGAAGATGCCGAAAAACATATTAAAGACTGGCTCATTGCTGACAAATTGAAAAAAGAAATTTTACAAGCTTATGCTACAGATGCCAAAAGCGGTGCGGAAAAAATGAAAGAGTACGAATTCTTCCCTGAACATACCTCAGCGTGGAAAAGCATAAATGAAGCCAATAATTACTGGATTGCAAATGAGCTGTATTTTCCGGATGAAATATCAAAAATCATTAAAGACATTTTGATAGATTTTAAAATGTATCTTAATGACATTGAGATGATTCGAGAGGTAGCTCAACAAGACCGCAGGGAAGCTGTTAAACTGAGTAAGGAGCCGAATGAAAATCGAAAAACATTTGATTCAAAAATGGATGCATTAAAAAATAAGCTAAAAACAGACCTTAATGCCTCATTCTTTTAATGGGATAATTTTTTATCCATCATACAATCCCCTATATTTCCTCGCAAAAATCATAAGTCCCACCTTAAAAGCACTCGCCAAATCATATGCTATCCATTTACAATGTTTAGATATTTTCTCAGCAGAAAGGTACTTATGACTGCATCAAATCAACACCCATTTCTCTCGTTTGGGATTCTCCTTGCACGCGCTCGAAAAAGTATTGGTCTAACCACTCAGCAAGCAGCGGATGCTCTCAAAATCAATAAGGATGATTACCACGCCATCGAGTTAGGGGCTAAATTGCCCGAACGGGATAAGTTAGTTATTTTGTCCGCATTGCTTAAAAAAGATATTACCGAAATTCTAGGATGGACGTCTGTTACTCAAGAAGAAGCTCAGTTCAAAAAAAGCAAATACAGCACTGCCTTTGATACGACTACAGAGTTCATGGAAGAAACCATAGGGCAATGGCGATATAAAATACCAAGTACCGATTTTAAGGATTTATGCCAAAAACTTAAAAAACAGGTTTTTTCTACGACAACCATTCCCCATTTACCCGAAAACCTGGTTCTTATTTTTGAAATTATCTCTAACCGAACACAAGATTTTAAACATCTTTCCGAGTCAACAGGATTTTTTCCTAATGGCGAAAGTCTCGATATGTTTTTAGCCCGTATGCCTCACTTAGGACCTCGTCTTTTTGACTTGGGCAACCATACTCTTTTTTCTCAAAATAAATTTTCAAATCTGGATGATTTTTATAAAGAGATGTCTTACGAAAATTTTAAAACATTGTTGCTCTTGGCCTTATCTTCCGACGGTTTTTATTCCGAAAGTACCGACCTTCCTTACTTACAGCAACAAGAAGAATTTGCGAGCCTGGCCACACTCATGGCCCGAAAACTTGCTCCTCATTTAAAATTTCTGAACCCTCATCACTTTATAATGGCGGTATTGGCACAAAATGCCGGAGAACAGGCCTTATTTTCAATTTTAAGAAAGCTTAAAACTAATAACGGCTTCCCCGAAGAATTTCTTTATCAAGCTATTTACGAACTGCATCCTATAGTCAGTGCTTATTTTGCCGATTTATGGGGATTTCCCGAAGAAGTTTGTAATGAAATTACCGCTCATCACGATCGCTCTGCAGACGACACCGATCCTCTAGCCGATATTTCACCTTTTGGTTTTGCCATGAAATTGGTGGCTTTTATTACCAATCGCGGCTTTATGCCTCTAGGCAAAGAAGAATTTAGTAATCTTTCAGGTCCGCTTCAAAAAATAAATTTATCGCTTGATGTGTTGAATGAGGTGGTCAACGACATGTACAAGCTGCGGGAAAATCTCATCGAAATAAGCACGGCCGTTGTTTCCGAAGGCTTACCTAAAAGAATATTCGACCCTGAAAAATTTCAGGCTATTGCAAAAGTAGATTCTGATGATAAGCCTTATCTGGCGCACAAGTTAAGCCGTAAAAGTCCGCGCCTTACACCTGTTTATCAAGAGGCTTTGCTGGCCAAAGCTAGTGATCATCTGATTACCCTCTATAAAGATATGCTTTTCCGTAAACAAGAATCGGTCCAGGATTTTACCAAAAGAATGGAGATTTTATATTCTTTCCATGCTACCCTCTCTTCCTAAAGCATGCGTATCGAAGAATCGTATATTATTAAAAATGCGCTGGGTGCCGGATCTTCAGGCACGGTTATGCGTGTAGCCACTAAAGGCGGAAAAACCGAATACGCTCTTAAAATTATTTATCTGGCCGGAAAAAAGAACCAAAAACTTGAAAAAGAAAATTTTGTAGCCGAACTCGATACGCTTAAAAATCTGACCCATCCCAACATTGGCCTTATTCATGATGCGGGCTTTGATGCCGAAAGGAATGCATTGTTTATTGCGGCAGAACTTATCGAAGGCCAAGATTTATTCGAATCCACAAAAAACATGGATTATGCGGGTAAAGAAGAGCTTTTTGTACAGTCTCTTCGAGCTTTAAATTATTTGAATGAAAAGGGAGTTAATCATTTTGATATCAAGCCGCAAAACATGCTTGTCACTCAGTTACCCAATCCTGTTTTAAAACTTATCGATTTTGGCCTGGCCAATTTTTATAACCGTCATTCATCTTCTTCCGATTCTCCCATATACGCCGGAACATTCACCTACATAGCTCCCGAAATTTTAAATTCTCAAAAACCCGATCAAAGGGCCGATTTATATTCTTTAGGCGTTTCTTTTTTTAAAATATTTTGTCGCAAGCTTCCTTTTACGGCATTAAGTCAGGAAGAAGCAAAAGAAGCCCACTTAAACCAAATTTTTCCGTTGCCATCACATGTAAACAATACTCTGCCTTCTTATCTTGATAAGATTTTTTCAAAACTTTTTGAAAAAAAACCAAGTCAGCGTTACCAAAGTGCCGCCGAAGTTATCCATGATTTATCTCTCTTGTCCGGGAAAAATTACGAAATCGAAACTACAGATACGGCTCTTAGCTATATCCCTGAAAAAGGATCTCTGGTCTGTCGTGAGCATGAAACAAGTCAGATAGAAACTTTATTTAAAGACAGGATATTGTCCGAAAAATTTAATGAACCTCCCGTTCTAGTTATTCATGGATCAGAAGGCACTGGCAAAACAAGATTATTGGAAGAAATGCGACATTTGGCCCAGAAAAATATGGTGGACATCGTAAGCCTCGAAGCTTTCAATGCTACACCCATCAATGAAATAAAAACTCCTGCCATTTTGCTTGTTGACCAAAATATAATAGATGAAAGTCTTATTCAATTTGTCACCATGCTTTTTTCTAAAAGAGCCTTTTTACTGGTACTCACCTCAAAAGAAGCCCCCTCTATAAATTTTAAGTTATCTCAAATCGAACTTGAAAACTTTTCTCTCAATCAAATCGAGATTTATCTTAAAAAAGTTTCAGGAATAGAGTCTTTTCCTTCCAAAATAGTTCAAACCATCTTTGCCCATACCCAGGGGAATCCGAGGTTTTTAGCTGAATACACCGCCCAACTTTTTGAAAAAGGCTTATTGCGTGATTCGCACGGCAAGTGGTCGCCAAATATTCTGGAAGATATCGGGCTTAATCTGGAAAAACAAAATTTATCGGGATCCATTAAAAACCGTCTTAAAAATAAGTTGGAACAAGAAACTTTTAGTATTCATCAATGGGATATCCTCAAAATGCTGGCCCTCACAGGAAAGCCAACCATTCAAGATTTAATGGAGCTTTCACAGCCCTCAAGTATTCAGGATGATCTTAATTTTCTCGAACAAAAAAATATCATTCATCGTGAGGGAGCCGCGTATCATTTTACAAATCCTCTTTATGCGGAAGTAGTGGTTGAAATGATGGATAACTCCGATACGGAAACACGCTCCGATAAAATTGCCGATTATTTGGAGCAACAAATAGCAGATAGAGAATTAGTGATGTACCATCGGGGGCATGGCAAAACAGAGCAAGCTATTCCGTGCTTGATCCAGCTAGCTACCATTAAAAAAGAAAAGTTTTTATTTGAAGAAGCTATTGATATTTTGGAACTTCTTCTCAAAAAAAGAGGCCTTACTAATGAGCAGCAAATTGAAACAATCATTAAACTATCGGAACTGCATCTTGAAATTGGCAATATCCAAAAAGTCCGCGATTTATTAACGAACATTTTCAATGAAAAACGATCTGTTTTTCCTGAGAAATTCTATGCAAAAGCAATTGAACTTTTTGGATTAACTTCCATGAGTTTAAAAAGATGGGATGAAGCAAAAGATTATTTCAAACAACATCTGCTTATCTCTCAACAAAACCCTAAAATTGGATGGATGGGGATTTCGGCTAAAAATAATCTGGCCCGGGTAGAATACGGCATGGGCAATATTGAAAAAGCTCTCCAAATAATGGAAGCGACATTGGAAGAATGGAGAAGATTGCCGGATGAAAATCTCAAAGTAAAAACGACTCAAAGCGACATCGATTCTGTTTATTATCTCAAAGGCGAGTTCAAAAAAGCCATTTCCATCCTTGAAGAACAGTTACAAATTTTTTCTAAAAATCAGAATTCATCATTGTATCCCGTACTTCTTTACAAATTGGGAAGGCTTTATATTCAGCAAAACAATATCGAGAAAGGTGAAGCTTTACTTAAACAGTGCCTTCAGGTTGTTAAGAATCGAGGAACGGTTTACTGGTTAAATGTTGTGTACAACGAGCTTGGCAATAGTGCCATGAACTCAAAAAAAATGGATAATGCTCTTTATTATTATTTCCATGCGTTTTCTTTGGCTAAACGTAAACAAGATAGCATCCAGCACTTGATGATTGCTTACAATATAGCCAATATTTATCTTGAGATGCAAAACTTTGATGAGGCTGAAAAATATTTTTTATTTGTCAAAATGGGGTTGGAAAAAACAAAAACAGGAGAAGAAGCTAAAATCTATTTTCATATTCTGGGTTGTTTATTGGGGCTCTCAACTATTTTTAGAAAACAGAATAAATTAAGCGATGCAAATCAATTTCTTGACCAGGCCGAAACTTATATTTCTCAAAAAAAATATCTTTCCCGTTTCCAACAATATTTTTTACAAGAAAAGTATGATCTTGCTCAAGCAATGCGTAATCAAGAATTGATGACAAAAATACTTATGGAACTTGAGCAACTTAAAAGCACTGATGAATTCAGCATGGAAGAATATGGAAATTGGCAAAAGAGGGCCGGGATTTCATCATAGGATTTCATCATAAAGAGAGTTATCACTTTGAGAAGGTCGTCAAAAAGTATATATAAATCGAATACTTGTCAATCAGTCCTCGTTATAAAGCCTAATAATTTCAGCCACTTAACTTATTTAAAAAATAAATAATTCTGGCATTGAGCTTGCTTCATATCCCAAAGGGGTCGGTTTTTTATGAAGATTCGGATATTTATACTGCTTTTAATTTTTGGCTTAAATGCATGTGCTGGGTTGGGCGGTGGCGCTACAGGACCAGCCGGCGAAGAAAATGGCAATGGTGAATTAGGATCTCCCGGCAGTGGTGGTGGCAACCTTCTTCCTCAATCGAGTATAGATCCCCCCGGATTAACCAAAGGTCATGTTGTAGCTTATGCCCCTGATGCCAATCAGGATACACCCGTTATTGGTGATGCCGGTTCGGTGGACACAACCGGCATGAGTGATGCCGATTCCGATGGGTATGCTGATATGTTTAGTGTGGAAGTTGCTACGGATGCTAGCGAGGCTACTCCCGTAACTTGTCCGTTAAAAATGGATGGTAGTTTTGAATGTAATGTTCCCAACACCACTGTGGCGAGCACGCTTACTGTAGCGGTGACGGATGGCTCACAAAAAAGCGAAGCTATTACCGAAACACCCAATCCCGCGTTACTCTATACCCGCAGTGTTCCCAAAGACATGGCTTATTTAACAAGCGATCCTATTGGGAACAACTACCTTGCTGGAGTTACCGATAATGGTGGCATTAAAATTACTGAAACCGATGGCAATTTTGCTGTGATGAATAGTTTTGATGATTATTACAGCGATGCCAGTTTGGATGTGCCTATTGGAACCGAAGGTTTAGCGGTGGATACCACCGGAAAACTGGCGGCTTTACAACCGGATGAAGGGTTAGAGTTGTTTGATATTCTCAATTTTAGGCAAGATATTCCCGATTTTTTACGGACAGGCAGTGTAACGGTTCCTGATACATTTAAATATACGCAGCTCAAGTTAGCTGGGGATAATAATTTGCGGTTTGTGAGGTGGACGAGTGATGCTATTAGATACGATGAGCATATTCATAATGTATTAGACATCAATTTTAATATCCCTATTAAAAGCGCTGGTGATTCTTACAATGCCTCTAAAGTTATTACCTTTGATTCATTCCAATTTGCAGGTGATTACTATGGATTGGCTATTTTTGAAGATTATGGCTCAGAAACTCCTTTTTGGAATCCGGATGTTCCTGATATTGTAGCAGCTAATGATCCAAGCAATGACAAGACTAAAATTGTTTTAACAAGTAAAAGAACTAATCCTGCTTTTGTTAAAAAAGTATTCGAATTACCTGGCAAGCCCAGTAATTATTCCATTCAAGATTTTATTTTATACCGTAACAACACTGCCCCCTCTAATCCCTTACCTAGTAAAAATAATTATTACGGGGCCGGGCTTTTACTCGATAAGCAAAGCCATAGTGTGTATTTGGTTGGTTTTAATGTTATTGAAAGATATGGATCCGTAGTTGAATTATTAGCCCCGGCCGCCATTGACTTGGGTACCAATAAAAAACCTATAAAAGCAGTGCTCAATACCACCAAAACAAAAGTTTTTATTTTAACAGCCGATGATTCTATTATGCTTATGGATTTGCAACCTACAGGAGCAATTTCATACAGCACGATGAAAAACAGCCTTAAAACTTTTGATTTAAGCACACTGATTACGGATAAAACGGTAGAAATTAAAGCCGATAATCTAGCGCATTATCAAAATACAACTACGGGCAAAGAATATCTGATTGTAACGGCTAAAGGTTTAAAGGGTAGTATGGTTGTGGATGTAGAAAAAGTTTTGGCTCAAGCTCAATAATTTTCTTTGTCATCCTCGCGCAGGCGGGGATCCATCTTACTGATACTCCGCCAAATAAACATACAAGGCACCGGCATGGTTATAGGCAGAGGGTGCTGCCACAATTAAATCGCCTTTTATTCCGTCACCATTCACATCGGCATCGCCACCTAAAATTTGCCAGCCATATTCCTGATTCACCGGGCCTGTAATACGTTGAAAGGCAGGATCATCGACACAAGTTTCGTCACCAAAATTATTGTAATCAACACCATTTACTACAAATACGGCACCATGCTGATCATCACCATAGTTACGGGTGGCGGTTACAAGTGCCGCTACATCTGTGCATTGTGTGTTAACAGAGGCTGTTCCAAATGCCCATGTTAAACGGGCGTTATCTTGGTCGCCATGTATAGTTTTGGCCCCAGGCAACTCACTTAAATCTACTTGTGTAGCGTCAGATGTTCGGTCAAATACTACTTTTGTAAGACTTGGTAAGGGCTCCAATTCTTCACCACCAATTATATGCGCTCCTCCCGACTCCTGAAAGCCACCCAAATCTTCATAACTTGAACCTGCCAACAGTTCATCAATTCCATCAGCGTTTATATCACCAAAATTAGAATATTGACCTGCACCCGTGTATGGTAAGCCAACAAAAGCCACTGCATCTAAAGCGCTGGAGGTTGCCATATAATCTGGCAATTGAATTGTATTAAGTGGTTGTAAATAGGCTCCTCCGCGAACCAATACGCTATAACCAGAACCAACAGGACTATATTGTGATGCGCCACCAAAAAATACCTCACGATACCCATCTCCATTAATGTCGCCACTAGTAACGCGAACACACGGTGCGATATCATCATAAGATGGCCTCACTTCAAAAGGTGATACTTTAGCTGTTATTCCTGACATGGTGGGTAAAGGGGTAATTTCACAAGCAGTATACCCCATTATATTGGCTATTTGTATAGTCCCATCATTACGATCAATCGCACCACCTAAAGATTTAAATGCTCCCATATCATCGCCAATATCACCTTCCAAAATTGCAATATTATTAGCTTCTAAATTTCGATCGAGAACTGTTTCATCATATTGACCAATGGCAGCATCAGAAAATTGATACATATCAAAAGAAGCTGGCCATGCTTCACGTCCGAAAACAACTCCCACGCCACCGTGATTGCCAGTTCCATCGCCTAAAGCAGGGTCATCATAACCGGTTGCCATGGCCATAGTTGTCACCAAATCGTCTATACCATCTCTATTCACATCATCGGCCGACATGTTTGTTCCTACAATCCAGTCAGTTG
>JAIBAG010000042.1 GCA_019695305.1 bacterium | reverse complement strand
TGCCTGCTCACTTCCCACATTCCCCTCATCCACAGTTTCTAAACGAGCCGCCTCAAGTGTACTTACCGAAACAGTAAAAGGTGCAATTGTTGCCATAAATAAGCCTCAGAATATTTATCGGCAAAATCATTGATATGTTTTGTGAAAATAGAGCTTAAACGGGCGAAAGTGAGAACAAGTTGTTATCGGTAAAAAGAAAAAACCCCCTTAAAAACCATGTTTTTAAGGGGGCAAGGATTTAAGAAAATTATTTTTCGGGATATTGTGCCGCTATTTGATCTAAACGCATTTTAGCCCAGGGATAAGTTTCCGTATGAGCTAGCTTTACATCTTCAAAAACGGCCTTGAGAACACCAAGATAATAAGTATCGGGAACAGAGGCCTCGCTGTTAATCCAGCCATCAACCGTAATACCAAACCGCGATTGATTGCCCTTTAAAAGATAAGAAGCACCAGGAACATTGTGCCCGTCTAAGGTTAACTGATAGGTTGTAGCTTCTCCATCACGGTCACCGCGCCAAATGTCATATTGTCCATCTTGGTCCATATCAATAGTAACACGCAACAATTCAGAAAGCGCATCGTAAGTATTGTCCACGTACCATCCTTTGGGAGTAACAGCAATAGAGGCATTAGGATCGGTAATATCCGAAATTACATAATCGGCCTCCATATAACGTCCACCGCCAAAACCATCCGGCACAAATATATTAATAGTTCCGGTTACATCATTTGTATAATCAGAATCAAAATATTCGCCAAAGATGGCAACCATTTTAGCGTTATTTGCATCAACAATATAATCACTATTGGTTACAGGAACACCCTCGGGACTCAAACCTTGCAAATTATAAAGTTGATAAGCTAACTCGCCCAGCACAGCCGATTCTTTGGGTAAAATTGCCGAAATATGAGTAATACCTGCATTAGTCGTAACATAATAAACAAATCCCTGTTGTAACGCTTGTTGCTGAATACTCAACTGATCAAAACGATTATCTGTTGGCAGCATATCAAGTTCAATAAACACACTGTTGCCCACAAGTTTTTTAACTGCTTTATACGCATCAATTTGATCTTCCTCTGTTACATTCATTTCTAACCAAACATGAGCGCCATCTTCATGCCAAACAACATTTGCATTGTGGAGAGTACTTAAAATAAGCGCTCTGGCATAACGTGCACTGTCATCTAAATCAATTCTTTGAATGCCGTACTGAAAATGCCTAGAGGAGCTATCGTAAACAGGACCTGTATCATCAGCCTCTTCCGATTCTACAACAAGCAAATCGGTATCACCTCCATCTGTGTCTGTTTCAAAGGGTTCTGTTTCTAGTGAAGGATCATCCCATCCTATACCATTCCAATCAATAGTCGCACTTGACCGAGGAGTAACATCAGTGTCGCCTGCAACTTCTTCAGCAACTTCACCCGCAAGCTCTTCTACCGGCGGTGTGTCTGCAGCAGGAGCTTCTCTTTCAGCAAGGCTTAAAGTTTCTTTTGCTTTCGATTTAGCCTGAATAGCCAAGGTACGGGCTTTTTCGTAAGCCGCTTTGGCAGCATCGTAATTTTTGGCAGAATAGGCACTGTTAGCCTCTTCAAATTTTGACTGGGCCTCTGAAAACAAGCTTTTGGCTTTTTCTTTTAACGCTTCCACCTGAGTAGCATTAGACGGATCTTTAACATCAACAGCATCTAGCTTATTTACTTCCGTTTCTGCACTGCCAATAGAACTTTTGGCCTTAGCCTTAATTTCATCAGCGGCCTGTTTTGCAGTATCGGTAGCAGGAGGTTCAGCAGGTGCGCCAATTTGCGTGATGGCTTGGTCAAGTAAATGTTCCACCCCAACAATACCCGCCGATCGCTGTTTGATGCCTAATAATTTTGTTTTTACCGCTTGTAATTGTGCGGCCGTATAGCCATTTGGAACTGCTAACGAATAAGTAGCACTAGGAAATTCACCACTCATCCTAAACAAGCCGCTTGAGCTAGCCTCTGCATTAGAAGTATTTGTAGGATCTATCGCTTCAAGACGTGCCGCTTCCAGCTGCGTTACCGCCACTTTGCCCAGTGTAAAACTCCCCATAGTAGTCTCCTGACTTTATTTGCCATGCCCATGACTAATAAAATCAATAATATCAATTACTTAAATATTCCTTAGATTGCCCATTTCATGCCCAAACATCACCTTAGTTATCGGGGTTTTTCCAAATAAGTTGCGTGAAAAAGTACAAAAATAAGTAACATTTTATATTGCTTAAAGTCTTTTAACTACGTTAAACCCACTCGATGGATTTGGCCAAACTAGAAAGCCTCTTAACCCGCGTTGAAAAACCTTCCCAGTATTTGGGCGGAGAGTTTAACGTGATTAAAAAAGATTTTGATAAAGCCGCCGTTCGCGTGGCCTTAGTGTTTCCCGATAAATACGAAGTGGGTGCCAGCCACATTGGGCTAAAAATTTTGTACGATATTTTAAACGCAATGCCCGATGTAGTGGCTGAACGCGCCTATGCACCGGGGCTGGATATGGAAGCCGAATTAAAAAAGGAAAACCTTCCTCTTTTTTCGCTCGAATCCAAACGGCCACTGTCCGACTTTGACATCATCGGCGTTTCACTCACTTACGAACTCACTTATACCAACATGCTGAGTGTTTTGGATTTAGCCAATATCCCTTTATGGCAAAAAGACAGAACAAATGAACCGCTCATTATTGCGGGCGGCGGCTGCACCATGAACGCCGAACCCGTAGCCGATTTTTTAGATGCAGCGTGTTTGGGTGACGGTGAAGAAATTATTGTGGATGTAGTGCATGCAGTGCATGCTTTTAAAAAAGAAAAAGTTACCAACCGAAAAGAAAAATTACGCGCTCTCTCCAAAATTGAAGGTGTGTACATTCCTTCTTTTTTTAACGCAGAATACAATACCGACGGCACATTAAAACAAATGACGCCGCTCTTAGAGGGCTATACAAAAATCAACAAACGCGTGGTGCAAAACATGGATGCCGCACCCTACCCCACCAAGTGGCTGGTACCTTCGGTAAAACCCATTCACGATCGCATTGGGATAGAAATTCAACGTGGCTGTAACCGTGCCTGCCGCTTTTGCCAAGCAGGATATATAGACCGTCCTGTACGCCAACGCTCGCCCGAACGTATTTTGCAAATTGCAGAAGATTCACTCAACAATACCGGCATGGAAGAAATGTCACTCCTGTCTCTCTCGGCTGCCGACTACGCATGCATTGTGCCATTAATGGAGGAACTCAACGGCCGTTATGCTAAAAAGAAAATTTCTATTTCGGTACCCGCCACCCGTACCGAAAAATTAACACCCGAGCTTGCAGATCAAATTAAAAAAGTACGCAAAACCGGTTTTACCATAGCCCCCGAAGCCGCCACCGAACGCATGCGCCGCGTGATTAACAAAGGCAACAAGGTGGATGATTTGTATAAAGCCGTGCACACGGCTTTTTCTAAAGGTTGGGATTTGTTAAAACTCTACTACATGGTGGGGCTTCCGTTTGAAACCGATGAAGATAATAAAGCCATTGCAGCAGAAACCAATGAAGCCATCAAAATTTGTTTAAGCTATACCAAACGTGCCGAACTTAACTTAAGCTCTTCGTCTTTTGTTCCCAAACCACACACACCCTTTCAGTGGGAACCACAAATGACTATTGAAGAAACCAAACGCCGTTACGATTTGGTAAAACATAATTTAGCGTCTAAGCGAATCCGCTTTAAATCCCATCACCCGCAAATGAGTTATATTGAAGGTCTTCTCTCGCGCGGCGATCGTCGCGTAGCACAAGCTATTTATCTGGCCTATCAAGAAGGCTGCCGTTTTGATGAATGGGAAGAACATTTTAGCTTTGAAAAATGGCAGGCTGCTCTGTCTAAATGGGACGGCGATATTTCGTTTTACTTGCATCGTGCGCGTAAAAAAGACGAGGTTCTTCCCTGGGATCATCTTTTTAGCCAAATGGATAAAGAATTTTTGTGGCAGGAATACGAAAAAGCCCACGATGCCGCCATGACGCACGACTGGACCGGCACCATGAGCCAGCATCATCACCTAGCCGACGGCACTAAAAAAGAACAGGATGTGGGTTTTACCGAGGACTGCTCTATTGCCCGTTGTTCCGATTGCGGCGTGTGCGATTTTAGAAAAATTAAAAACAGAATTTTTGTGGTGGGCCAGGAAGAAATTGTTGTTAAAAAAGGAAACCGCGAGGCTTATGGATGGATGCGCACAACGGGAACCGTAACTGATTTGCGGCTCCCGGATCCCGAACCCCGGATCCCCTGCCGTTTACGCTCTCAATTCTCCAAAATAGGTTCGGCCCGCTTTATGGGTCATCTCGAAATGGTGGGCGTGATCAAGCGCGCCATCAAACGCGCCCGCATCCCCATTAAATATTCGGAGGGTTTTCATCCCCAAATGCGTATCATGCCGGGCCATCCCTTGCCTTTGGGAGTTTCAAGCACTTGTGAATTTTTTGATGTGGAGCTTAAAGATACTGTTTTACCTGGGGATTTTATGGAAAAGATGAATAGTGAGCTCCCCGAAGGGCTCTTTATTACCCACTGCGAAACCATTGACAGTAAAACTCCTTCTCTGTATTCTTCGGCCTCCCGAGTGGGCTACCGGGTGCGTTACATTGATACGCAAGTAACATGGGGAGAAAAAGAGTTAGAAAAGCTGACTAGCTTTAAAGAAGCCCAAGATTTTATTTGGAAACGCGTTAAACGAGATTCGGTTAAAGAGTTTAACCTTAAAAACGAAGTGAGTATCGAGACGAAGTCGTTTCCGCAAGGTATACAAAGCATACAAGAATTTGATTTTTTTATTCGCGTTAATCTGGAAGGAAGCCTAAGCCCAAGTGATGTGCTAAGAGCTCTTTTAGGATTAAGCGAGGAGGAATTAAGCCGGGTTTGGATCGAAAAAATCGTTGTTGAACGTCATCAAACGGGAAGTCAACACATAGAAGGGCTTCGTGACTTAAGCCAGACAACTCCCGCCGCTATCAATTGATAAAGCAAAAAAGCGGCTTTTGACAAAAAATACGATTTTAAAAGGCTTAAAAAGTTTACATCTTAATTTTCTTAAGAACCGTACCTGTTAGGGGTGCGTGTATTCTTTTTTATTCTTTCGATCCTCCCTTTTTATCAATTTTAAATTTTTAGCAGATCAACCTTGTGTTGCCCTCTATAACAAAAATATGTCGAACGAATTAATTATGAACATTACTCCCGGTGAAACACGCATTGCCCGGATGGAAGACGGCGCCGTTGCCGAACTTTTTATTGAGCGTGATAACGATCAGCAAATTGCCGGTAACATTTATAAAGGCATTATTACCCGCGTACTGCCCGGTATGCAGGCCGCCTTTGTGGATATTGGGTTAGAAAAAGCCGCGTTTTTATATGTGACGGATGTGGTACCCGATTTATTTGATGATCCGGATGAAGAAGATGAAATGCCCGAACCTTCGGCGCAAGACCGCGACGAAGAAGGCCCCAAGGTTCCACCCCCGCAAAAGGGACGCCGCCGTCGCGCTCCCATTCCTAAAATTGAAGATGTATTAAAAGAAGGCCAGCACATTGTGGTACAGGTAGAAAAAGATCCTATCCGTACCAAAGGCGCCCGCATCACTTGCCATCTTTCGTTTCCCGGCCGCTATATTGTGTGCATGCCCACGGTCGATCACGTAGGTGTCTCGCGTCGCGTGGGGTCGCGCGAAGAACGTTTTAGATTAAAAGAAATTTTAACTAAAAACCGTCCATCTAAAGCTGGTTTTATTTCCCGCACTATTTCATCGGGAGCTTCTAAAGAGGCCATTATTGCCGACATGCAAAATTTACAGGCCATTTGGGATGAAATTGCCAAAAAGCAAGATAAAGCCAAGCCGCCATCTTTACTGTATCAAGATTTAGGTTTGGTGTTGCGCTCGGTGCGCGATTTAATGTCGGCCGATGTGGATCGCTTGGTAGTGGATTCGGAAGATGATTATAAAGAAATTATCGCCTTCATGGAAAAATTCATGCCCGATCTGGTGGGTCGTGTGGAATTTTACAATAAAGAAACCCCCATTTTTGACGTGTACGGTGTAGAAACCGAAATCAACCGCGCGTTGGGCAAAAAGGTGTGGCTCAAATCGGGCGGCTATCTAATTATTGATCAAAACGAAGCGTTGACGTCGATTGACGTAAACACCGGCCGCTTTGTGGGCCGTGATGATTTTGAAGAAACCATTTTGCAAAACAATTTGGAAGCAGCCCAGGAAATTGCCTACCAATTACGCCTGCGTAATATTGGCGGTATTATTATTAACGACTTTATAGACATGGAGCGCTACTCCAACCGACAAAAAGTGTTTTATGCATTAAAAGATGCTTTGCGTCAGGATAAAGTAAAAACAACCATCACTAAAATTTCGGAACTTGGTCTTGTAGAAATGACGCGCAAACGTACGCGCGATTCACTCACACAAATGTTGTCGGAATCGTGTGCCCACTGCCAAGGCAAGGGGCATACCAAATCGCCACTTACAGTAGCCTTTGAACTGTTTCGCGAATTAAAACGAACCATCCCGCATTTAAGTGGTAAATCTATTGCTGTAAAAGTTAATTCACGCGTGGCTCAAGTACTGTTTAACGAATCACGCGAACGATTAGATGCGCTAGAAAAAAAGATTAGTAAACGTATCAATATAGAAACAATAGAAGCGTTTCCCATTGAAAAGTTTGAAATAGTTTCGCGAGGATAAAATGGACCTTTATTATTACCCTTACTGTCCCTTTTCGCGCCGTGTACAAATTGTGCTGGAAAAAAAGGGAATAAAACACAACGCTGTTAAAGTAGATATCGATTTAGAAGAGCACAAAAAAGAAAGCTTTCTGGCCATGAACCCGTTTGGCCAATTACCGGTTTTGGTAGATGGTGGTCGCACTTTATTTGAGGCATCGGTTATTTGTGCTTATTTAGATTATTTACAACCAGATCCGCCTATTCATTCGGAAGACGGACTTTTAAGAGCCCACGGTTTACTTTTAGAAAAAGTTCACGATCGTTTTATTTCTCCCGAAATTCAAATTTTGTGGAGCGAGTACTTTCATAAAAAACCGGCCTCACGTAACGAGGCCGCTGTATCACGCGCTTTTAAAAGCGTTCAAAAAAGTTTGGCATGGGTTAACAAACAAATTGAAGGCACCACTTATATGGCCGGCGAAAACTTTGGATTAGCCGATGCCGCCTATGTACACACAGTGCTGAATATGATGCCTCAATTAAACATTGATTTATCGGCCCACAAAAATATTTCGGCTTGGGCTGCCCGTGCCGAAAAAGTAAAAAGTGTAATTAAAACAAATCCAGGCTTTTACAAAATTGCCGAAGCGCAGGCCAAAAAAACAAAAAAAGTATCAGCGTAATAAAAAAGGGCACCATAGGTGCCCTTTTTTAACAACACTTAAGTTGTTATTTATCTTTGTTCGTACAAATAGCCTACTGTGGCACCGTAGACACACATGCCTACAATCATGCCCACGGTTGTGGTGACCGAGCCTGAAAAGAAACCCATACCAAAGATGGGCATCACAACAAGCTGCATCACAAAAAACACGCCCAGGCCATAAAAGGCACCTCGCATCCATGAATGCGTGGGCAGGCGATGTCTAAAGGCTGTGTTGTACACATAGGCTAAAACCACACCTACTCCAAAAAAGGCCATCCACGCACCAACACCCGTGGTGTTGAGAACAGTGGATACCATCCCGTGGAAATCTGCTGTAGGAATAGATACAATTTGAGCCAAATAGCTGAAAACGGTCATTACAACCGTACCCGCTACACCGTAATAAACGGCTTTTAAAAGTGTTTCTTTGTTGTGCATACATATCTCCCTTGGGGCCCCGCACCGTCATTGTGTAACGGCTCTGGATACCCCGGCTAGTGACGCGTTGTGCCACTAACCTTTTGATTTATAACTAATTTTACATGGACAAACAGGAGGCACACAAGGCTTGCCCTTGATAATCAAGATGTGGCGGGTTGCGTTATGATTTTATCTATTAATTTTAATAAGATAGCAATGGCCTGCCTAAAAAATAGATGCCTATTTTTTAGGCAATAAATAAAAAAGCCCTGGGTAAAACGAACCCAGGGCTTTCTTTTTTTACTTGAAGGAGGTAGTTTTTACAGAGCGTTATCGCCTGTTTCTCCTGTACGAATGCGAATAGCGGCTTCAACAGGAAAAACAAAAATTTTCCCGTCGCCAATTTTATCGGTTTTAGCGGTTTTAGAAATAACCTCTACTACTTTGGCTACTTCTTCGTCCTTTACCACAAGCTCCACTTTTACCTTGGGTAAAAAGTCGATCACATATTCGGCACCGCGGTAAAGTTCGGTATGACCCTTTTGACGGCCAAAACCTTTTACTTCGGTAATTGTCATGCCTTTAATGCCTAAACCGGTTAAAGATTCTTTTACTTCATCCAGTTTAAAGGGCTTAATGATGGCTTCTATTTTTTTCATAAATTATCCTTTGTTATCATCCTCGCCTTTGTAAGAAAAAATCTGACGATTTTTATCTTACAAAGTGAGAATGCTATTTTTTATTGAATATACCCTACTTCGCCATGTTCGGAAAGATCTAGTCCTTGACGTTCTACTTCTTCGGTAGGACGTAAGCCAACTAAAGCTTTTACAATGTAGGCAATAATCACAGTGCCTATAACCGACATAGCAATGGTTAATCCCATGGCCTTTAATTGTTCAACCCACAGAGTAGAACCCACGTAGTCTTTTAAATTAATAAGTAAGTTGGGGTTAATGGTACCGTCGGCAAAAATACCGGTCACAAAAGCACCCAAAGTTCCACCAATGGCGTGAACACCAAAGGTATCGAGAGCATCGTCATAACCCAACCAGCCTTTTAATTTGAACACGGCAAAGAAGGGAACAGAACCAGCCAAAATACCAATAATAACAGCTGAAGAAGCGGTTACAAAACCGGCAGCAGGAGTAATCACTACCAAGCCAGCAACAGCACCCGAGCAAAAACCTAAAATAGAAGGTTTTCTACGGATCACATATTCAAGCATAGCCCATACAAACGAAGCCACGGCTGCAGCCAAAGTAGTTGTCATGAAGGCATTAGAAGCAATACCGTCAGCAGCAACAGCCGAACCAGCATTAAATCCATACCAGCCAACCCACAACATACCGGTACCTACCATACACAATACCATGCTGTGCGGAGGCATATGGTCTTTTCCAAAACCAATGCGTTTACCTAAAATGATACACAATACAAGTGCCGACCAACCAGACGACATGTGCACCACCGTACCACCGGCAAAGTCGATTGCTTTAATTGCGGCATCAGCATTCCATACGCCGTTCATCAAACCATTGATACCCCACACCATGTGAGCCAAGGGGAAGTAAATAACAACCATCCATAAAGCCACAAACAGCATGATAGCCGAAAACTTCATACGTTCGGCAATAGCACCAATAATTAAAGCCGGTGTGATAATGGCAAACATCATTTGGTACATGCTAAAAACATTTTGAGATACCCAGTAGGCATAGTTGGTGTTGGGAAGACTATCCACACCTTTTAAGAAAGCCATCTTAAGCTCACCCAGGTAAGGTCCGCCTGTATCAAACACAAGGCTGTACCCAAAGGCCCACCACATGACGGTGACTAAACCTGCAATACCCAAGCATTGCGCCATAACGGATAAAATATTTTTGGAACGAACCAAACCGCCGTAGAACAAAGCCAAACCAGGAAGCGTCATAAAAAGCACTAACGCTGCCGAAGTCATCATCCAGCCATTGTGACCAGGGCCTGGGGCCTGTACTTTGGACGAAACAGTTGCACCAGCCGTATCCGATCCACGACCGACGTTATTAATATAGGCCTCTAAATCGGCCACACGTTGTTCGATTGAAGGTTCGGACGTTTGGGCCCAAACCGTTTGAGAGATACCAACAAAAGCTGTCAGCATCAGCATGAGGCAAAAAATTGCCTTAATTCGTAGAGGGTTCATAATTGTCTCCATAAAGAAGGGTTAATATTAACGCCCTCTTTAGCAAGAGGAATGCCACGTTAAACTTAATGTAACTCATTGATTATTAAATTATTTTTGAGATCGCCCCTAAAAGAAATGCCTATTTTTTGTGCATGATGATTAAAAAATAGGCACTACAAAAAATAACCCCCCTTCAAGCTTACGCCATCCAGGGGGCCCCTCTACGAAGGAGAATTTTATCTCGGAAGAGATAACTTATTTTATATGGCGCTTTCGCCCGTTTCACCCGTACGGATACGGATGGCGGTTTCAACCGGGAAAACAAAAATTTTCCCATCGCCAATCTTATCGGTTTTAGCCGACTTAGAAATGGCATCAACAACTTTGCCTACGTCTCCGTCTTTTACCACCAGTTCAATTTTAACCTTGGGTAAAAAATCAATCACGTATTCGGCACCGCGGTAAAGTTCGGTATGCCCTTTTTGACGACCAAAACCTTTTACTTCGGTTATTGTCATCCCTGTTACCGCCATACTGGTTAAGGCTTCTTTTACCTCGTCCAGTTTAAACGGTTTAATAATGGCTTCTATTTTTTTCATAAATTCTCCCTTTTAATTCCCGCCCGTCTTGCAAAAACAAAACGGGCGGGAAAAAATTATTAAGGATAGACTATCTGTGACCTGCCGAAGATGATTGGAAATCGGGGTAAGCCACGTTGCCGTGCTCACCAATATCCAAACCTTCAATTTCTTCTTCTTCTGTTACACGGATACCAACAACCAATTTAATGAGGTACCAGGCAACAAGAGACAGAATAAAGGTAAACAAACCTACAGTAACAACACCCTTAAGCTGGGCAATCAGCAAGGTAGCGCCGCCGCCAAAAAATAAGCCGTTACCCGTAGCGGTTGCTACTAGCTTATCTTGGGCAAAAAGACCCACTGCAATGGTTCCCCAGATACCGTTACATAAGTGCACGGCCAAGGCGCCTACAGGATCATCAACTTTAATTTTGTCGAAGAAAAGAACGGCAAACACAACCAACACACCGGCAATAGCACCAATGATGATGGAGCTGGTTACGCTAATAAAGGCGCAAGGTGCCGTAACAGCCACCAAACCAGCCAAGCAACCGTTAATGATCATCGATAAATCGGGTTTACCCAAAACCACCCAAGCGGTAATGGTTGCCGTTAAAATAGCAGCCACACAAGCCATGTTGGTGGTAAGAGCAATGTGAGCAATATCAACAGGAGCTGCACCCATGGTAGAACCGGGGTTGAAACCAAACCAGCCTAACCACAAGATAAGAGCACCCAAGGTAGCAAGACCCATGTTATGACCGGGCTTTGGCATTACTTTGCCATCTTTGTATTTTCCAATACGAGGTCCTAATACAATGATACCGGCAAGCCCTGCCCAGCCGCCTACCGAGTGAACCACGGTAGAACCGGCAAAATCCCAGAATCCAGCTGTTGCTAACCAACCGCCGCCCCAGATCCAGTGACCGGTTACAGGGTAGAGTAAAGCTACAATGATAAAGCTGAAAATAAGGAAGGACAAAAACTTAATACGTTCGGCCACACAACCCGACACGATTGTGGCAGCAGTTCCGGCAAACACCAATTGAAAAAAGAATTTAGCGTAGAGAGGAATACCCGTCCATGCAATAGACGTATAAGCACCTGTATAAGCATCTCCGGTTGCTGGTGAGTTATCGGCACCACCAATAAACCAAAGACCATCAAGACCTACAAATCCGTTTCCATTTCCAAACATGAGTCCCCATCCAATGGCGTAAAAAGCGAGCGAAGAAATGGCAAAAACAATAAAGTTTTTAGCCAAAATGTTCACAGCGTTTTTACTCTGACACATGCCCGCTTCAACGGTGGCAAACCCGGCGTTCATCCAGAACACCAAAAAGCCTGCTATCATGGTCCAAATTGTATCGAGGGCTATTTTTAAATCGCCAACTTCCTGAGCCTGAACAACGCCCGGAACCATCAGCGCAAAAAACGCCAACAATAAAAATATATTGCGTTTCATAATGCTTCTCCTAGGTTGAGAGTTAAAAAAATTAAAAACATACCAAGCGCAAAGCAATGCCTATGCCAATTTATAAATGAGTTAAGTTGTTGATTTATTTAGTTCCGAAATAAATAGCGCCAATTAAAAACGATGCTTCTTAAAGCAATGCCTAAAAAATAGGCATTCATGCCAGGTTATCATTTGAAAAAAAACGCTCTAAAATATTGGCGTTCGGGGAGGTTAGGGGCTGCGGGATGATCGAAGGTTTCGTTCCATTCGTTGCGGATTTGTAAGGGCGCACGGCCGTTCGCCCCTACACTAGCCTTGGTCCATTCAATATGCTTATCGCGCGGGATGCGGTCGGTGCAGGATATAGATAACAGCGCGCCATCCGCTTTTAAAAAACGTGCGGCTTGGCCATGGAGTTTTTTCCAAGCCCGCTCAATCACACTCTCCTGCCCTTTTTTAGAACCCAGTGAGGGTGGATCGATAATAATCAAATCAAATTCTTGAGACTTCTCTTCTTTTAAAAAATCCCATACATCGCCGACGAGCCAATGAGCATCATCAAAAGGGAGTTTCCATTTGTCGAACAACACGCGCGCATGTGCACGGGAATCGGCGTGACGCTCCACAGAAAAAACATCCGCACCTTTTTTAGCCGCAATGGCCGAGAACACACCATCGTTCGCAAATAAATTTAAAACCCGCATGCCGGGTTTGATATGTTCGTGTAAAAAAAGACGAATAGCGCGAAGATCGAGAAAAAACCCCGTCTTTAATCCTGTGGCAGGAAAACAAGGATACTCGTGTCCTTGTTCACTAAACCAGATAGGTTCCATGTCGTACGATCGTACGTTCGTGCTTTCGTGCGTTCGTAAGCTCTCCTTTTCACCCTCTTCCAACCTACGCACATCCGCACCTACGCACCTACGCACAATCTCCCCCCCATGGGGCGCTTTAAAGATCATTTCCTTAATTCCCAACTCTTCTGTCACGAGCGGCCATGTATCCTTCAAATGTTCCACCCAACTTTTAAGATACGGCACCACCACGGCCACACCGTTATAAATATCCACATTAAGCCCCGGAAAATTATCGGCCTCGCCGTGCAACAAACGATACGCATTAGTATGCGCCTGCTTTAAACTGGTTTTGCGTTTCTCAAAGGCTTTGCGGATTTGATGCGCAAAATAATCGGGAGAAAGATCCACATCGCTAAACGCTACCACACGAATGGCGGATGCCGCATACGGTTCGTATAAACCAATAGCTAAAAAATTATTTTGTGGGCCCACAAGGCGCACAAACGAACCCACCGGCAGTGCATCGAGTGCACTAGAACATTGGTTACGGAAAATCCAGGGATGGCCTTCTTTTAACGAGGCCTCTACTTTTTTATTTACCTGAAAACGAATGGGATTCATAAAGAATTAAATTCCGAAAACTTTTAAGAGCTAAACGCACGCAAAATATCCCGTGCTCCATGTAAAAGCCTGATAATTTCTATGTTTTTATTTTTTTGACGATAAAAAATAATATATTTACCAACAGGCAAACTACGCAAGCCTAAGATTAGCTCATTTCTCATTTTTCCCATGGCAGGAGAAAGGGTCAATTTACCGCATTTAGCCTCTAAATTTTCTGAAAAACGAGCCGCTGATTGTGGAGATTTTTCTGATAGATAATCAAAAATACTTTCAAGATCATTTACAGCCTGATGAGTAAATAAATATTTAGCTGCCACAAAAATACCTACTTTTTCTTGCGACGACTTTTAATTTTTTTAAAAACTTCCGATCCTTCTATCAAACGTCCGTTGTCGGCATCTTTAATACCTGTTTCTATATCCTGCCTTAAATTATCAAGCCGTTGTTCATAACTGCGTTTTTCCGCTTCAAATAAACGAAGGGCTTCACGTATTACTTCACTGGCAGAAGTATAAAGTCCACTCGCTACTTTTTTTTGGACTAACTTTTCTAATTCGGGAGTTAAAGAAATATTCATAACACCAAGGTTAACCACAATAACAAAGAATGTCAAAGTTTGTTATTACACACATAAAAAAAGCGCCCCTTGTGAGGGCGCCTTTCTTAAAATTCCTTTTTTGCCAGCCCCTAGCCTCTAGCCCCTAGCCCCTTTAAACGCAGGCCAGCTAAAGTAAGAACCACGAGCATCACCACAATACCCATACCTTGGGATGAAGCGTGTTGATTCAAGCTACAGCTGTTACCACTTCCCTGAACCTGAATAT
>JAIBAG010000041.1 GCA_019695305.1 bacterium | reverse complement strand
TTAGCCAATTCTTTGGACTTGGCCAAACGCCGACCCATCTGCCAGTAGGTTTTAAGGCGAATCGCATTCGCCGCTTCTAAGCCTTGCCGCATGATTTCCGTAAGATCGGTAACTAAAGTTTTGTATTGGGAGTTTGGAGTTAGAGACGGCACACGCATAATTTACGCAAAACAGACAAAAAATCAACTCGTAAATTGTGCTAAGTGTGCCGTGGCGCAAGCCGAAGGCTTGGCCTCCCCGCCTTTAATAGGGGTGGGCGGCCGAAAGGCGGGTTCCCCACGGGTGGGTGGGGGCAAGTAGGCCACGCCGTCAGGCGACTGGCCACGACCCGGGCCGGACCAGGCCCGAGCTGGCTAGAACCGTAACCCAGGCACGGAAGGAATAACGATCACCCAACTTTGCGCGCCCCTCTTTCAAGAGCACTTTTAAAAAACAAACCCCGGACCTGGAGTGGACGGTACCGAAAAAATAAAAGTACGCTGGGGTTGGCGTGCAAAGCGGAGGGGTTTGGGGAGGAGCTTTGGACAATTCTGCGGATGCTTCTTCGGGGACCCGAGGCGAGGAACGGGCGGGCCTGTTGCCCCGCGTTGCGGGGCAGGGAGCAAAAGACGTGACACTGAGCCAAGGCGAAGTGGCGCGGGTTTTGCGTCAGAACGGGTTATGCGCTGGGTTTATTTTCAAGCGCGCGGTTTGTTCTCAAAAAATCTGAGCCAATTTTCTTTAACGTGAAGCAATTTTCTCGTGGAGTTCTCGCGCCGCCACGCCTATAGTGGTGTCCGCGCAAGTGGTTTGAAAATAAGTTCGAACCATTTCGTAGAAAGAGCATATTTACCTGGCTGTTTCAAATCTAGAGGTCTTTATGCAAATACGTAAAGCAAGTGAAAGAGGTCATTTTAAAAACGAATGGCTCGATTCGTACCATACTTTTTCGTTTGGTGAGTATTTTGATCCCAAACACATGGGCTTTAAAACCTTGCGCGTCATTAACGAAGACGTAGTGGCTCCCGGGGCGGGTTTTCCCACCCATCCTCACCAAAACATGGAAATTGTGACCTATGTGCTCTCCGGCGAACTGGCCCATAAAGATAGCATGGGTAACGGTTCGGTCATTAAACCCGGCGATGTACAACGCATGACGGCGGGTACCGGTGTTACGCATAGCGAGTTTAATAACTCGCAAGAATCACCCGTGCATCTTTTGCAAATCTGGATTTTACCCAACCAACAAAGTTTAAAGCCCGGCTATGAAGAAATAAGATTCAATCCAGAGCAAAAACACAATCGTTTGTGTTTAGTAGCCTCTCCTCAGGGGCACGAAGGAACCGTAAAAATTCATCAAGATGCCTATATTTACGCTTCGCTCTTGGGTGGTAGCCATGCGGTTGAACATCGCATCGAAAAAGGGCGCGGTGTTTGGGTGCAGGCTATTAGTGGAGTTATCAGTGTTGATAATATCCTTCTTTCAAAGGGCGATGCGCTCTCTATTATAAACGAAGAATATATTAAAATAGCGGCCGAAGAAGATGCGGAATTTCTTCTCTTTGATCTCAAATGAAAACCCCAGTTACCATTATCGGAGCTGGTCTCTCAGGGAGCGAAGCGGCGCTTACTCTTGCTCATCAAGGAATTCCCGTTCATCTTTATGAGATGCGCCCAGTTAAGCAAACAGGGGCTCATGCAACAAGTAATTGTGCTGAGCTCGTTTGTTCCAATTCATTAGGCTCCCATATCACGCACAAGGCCTCAGGTTTACTCAAAGCCGAAACCAAAATGTTAGGTTCTCAATTATTGCCTCTTGCCGAAGAAACGGCTGTGCCGGCAGGGCACGCGTTGGCAGTCGATCGTGAAGCGTTTTCAGCTTTAGTGACACAAAAAATTAAACAAGAACCGCTTATTACCTACATTACCGAAGAAATAACCCGCATTCCGGATGGACCGGTGATTATTGCCTCTGGCCCGCTCACGTCGCCTGCGCTATCATCACGCATTGCCGAGCTGGCCGGTGAAACACATCTTTATTTTTTTGACGCGTTAGCCCCCATTGTTACGCGTGACTCTATCGACATGACTATTGCCTTTAAGGCATCACGTTATGATGAAGAGGCTCCCGGTGATTACATTAATTGTCCCTTAAATAAAGAAGAGTACGAAAATTTTGTGGCAGAATTACTGAAGGGAGAGCGTATTCCGCTTAAAGAATTTGAAGAAGCGATTGAAGGTGGTGTTAAAGCCGGCCTGCATCATTTTTTTGAAGGGTGTTTACCGGTGGAAGTGATTGCCATGCGCGGGCCGCGCACTTTAGCTTTTGGCCCCATGCGTCCTGTTGGCATCACCAATCCAAAAACCGGCAAATGGCCTTATGCTGTGGTTCAGCTGAGGCAGGATAATGTGGCCGGCTCGCTCTATAATCTGGTGGGGTTTCAAACCAATTTAAAATTTGAAGAGCAGGAGCGGGTGTTGCGTCTTATTCCTGGCTTGCAAAATGCCGAGTTTGTACGTTTTGGGCAAATGCATCGCAACACCTTTATCAATTCGCCACAATTGTTACAGCCAACGCTCCAATGGAAAACACGCGATAATTTATTTTTTGCAGGCCAAATTACCGGTGTGGAAGGGTATATGGGAAATGTTGCCACGGGGCTTGTGGCTGGCCTTAATATGGCGCGCTTTTTAAAGAATGAGCCTATGCTCAATTTGCCGCAAACCACCATGCTGGGAGCGCTGCTTCATTATATTACGCATGCCGAAGCCAAACATTTTCAGCCCATGAAAGCTAATTTTGGTATTTTACCGCCCCTTGAGGGTAAAACCTTTAAAAAAGAACGTGGCAAGCTCTATGCCGAGAGAGCGCTTAAAGAAATGGAACTTATGGCTTAAAAAGCCACAGCAGTTTTCCTTTGCCGGCTTCTACATCTCCTTCAAATTCAATGGCCAGTGCGCCGCCTTTTTTAAGTTTAATCAGGCTTCGTTTGCTGCCGCTTAATAAGTAAGAGGCCCAGCGCGAGAGATGGGGTTCGTGTCCTACCCATAGGCTTATTTTTCGGGTGGTATGTCTGGAGAGCCAGTCGGTGGTGGCTTCCGGTGTGTTTTCGGGTTTTAAAGCCGGAGTGATTTGTGTTTTATGCGGGTAATGTTTTCTTAAAATTTTTCCGGTTTGTTTGGCGCGTTTTAAGGGAGATGAATAAAGAACGCCAATTTTAGGAACAAGCTTTTTTATTTTACGGGCTGTTTTTTCAAACTTTTTAATCCCTTGAGGGGTGAGGGGGCGTTTATTGTCTGGTAGTCCTGTGTCTGCAAAAATATCTCTATCTTCGGCAATCGCATGACGTACCAGAACCAGAATCATACTTTTTCACTTCCCAAACCGGCCCGCTTTTTTGCCAAATCCATCAAAAGCTGATGTGTTCCAACTTTAGTATCGTCTGTAGGTTTACGTTGGATATAGCTGCCATCACTTTGCATGTCCCAGGCTTGGCGTTCATCGGCTAAAAGAGTGCTTAAAACTTCCCATAATTTTTCACGTGAAGGAGCAGAGTAGAGTGGGGTGCACATTTCAACGCGAGAATTTAAATTACGGTACATCCAATCGGCCGAACCCATATAAAAATGGCCTTCCAAGGGATTTAAACTTCCGTTCGCAAAATAATAGAGGCGTGAATGCTCCAAGAAGCGGCCAATAACCGAGATCACCCGAATATTGTCACTTAAGCCTTTCACTCCAGGACGCAGGCAACAAAAACCCCGTACAATAAGATCAATTTTAACCCCTGCTTTGGAAGCTTCATATAAGGCAGTAATAATGGCGGGGTCTTCAAGGCTATTACATTTAGCCACAATTCGCGCTGGTTTATTTGTTTTGGCATTTTCGGTTTCGTTTTTAATTAAATCCAAAAACTTTTCACGCATGTTGATGGGGGCTACTAAAAGATGCTGGTAATCTTTTTTAAGAGAACGACCTGTTAGGTAATGAAAAAGTTCCACAACTTCTTCGGTGCGTGTGGGTTCGCACGTAAAAAAACCAAAATCATCGTACAAATTGGCGGTTACCTTGTGGTAGTTGCCGGTACCAATATGTACATACGAGCGAAGTCCTTCACTTTCTTGGCGAACAACAAGTGTAGTTTTTAAATGTGTTTTAAGCCCCACAATACCGTACACTACGTGCACGCCCGAGTTTTCCAGTTGTTGGGCCCAGTAAATATTGCGTTCTTCATCAAAGCGGGCTTTCAGTTCTACCACGCATACAACTTGTTTGCCCATTTCGGCAGCGCGGATCAAAAGCGGAATAAAGGGGCTTTCACGGCCGGTGCGGTAAAGGGTCATTTTAATAGCCAGTACTTTAGGATCGTTTGCAGCAGTTTCGATAAATTTTTCAACACTTGCTCCAAAGCTTTCGTAAGGGTGATGGACAAGAATCGATCCGCTCCGGATGGCGGCAAAAACCCCGGTTTGTGTATCGGCAAAGGCTTGTGGGATGAGCGGTGTCCAGGGTTTATATTTTAAATGGGGGATAGCCAAATCAGAAATGGCGGAAAGGTCCTGATAATCAAGCTCTCCGGGGATTTCATAATAAATATCGTCGGTAAGATCGAGCTCGTTTTTTAAAAACTGAATAATCCAATCGTTTTTATGGGCTCCAAATTCAATGCGTACCACTTCACCAAATTTACGCTGGCGCACTTCTTCACTAACAAGTTCTAAAATATTGGCTGTATCGTCTTCTTCGTCCCATTGAATATCCACATTGCGTGTGACGCGGAAAGGCATCACATCAAGCACCTCCATGTTGGGGAAGAGAATGCCCAAATTATTCATCAAAACATCTGTGAAACGGATAAAATGAAAAGTATGGATGCTGTCTTCGGTATTAAGCCTGATGAGTTGTGGAAAATTTTTGGGTACTTTAATGCGCGAGAATAAATTATCGTCTTGTCCTGGATGGCGCAACGTAACACCCAAAGAAGTAGAAAGATTGGAAATAAAAGGAAACGGGTGTCCGGGATCAACAGCCAAGGGAGTTAAAACGGGGAAAATATTTTTACGAAAATAATCGGAGCAGAAAGATTTTTGCGCGTCTGATAATTCTTCCCATTTAAAAATAACAATGCCTTCTTTTTGTAAAAGTGGAACTAAATTAGTTAAGCATTCGGCCTGTTTTTTATAAAGATCCTGAATAATAGTTTTGAGTTCTTTTAAGTGTTGTTTAGGATTAGTGCCATCGCGCACAATATCCATTTCGGCAATTTGGGTAAGCCAGCTTAAACGCTTCATGAAAAACTCATCCAAATTTGAGGTAAATATTCCTAAAAAGCGAATACGCTCCAGTAGAGGCGTGCGGTTATCCATGGCTTCGTGAAGCACACGACGGTTAAATTCCAGCCATTGGGTGTCACGATTTAAAATTTCGTCTTTTTTGGTAAAATCGTACGAATGTGTGAGTTTTAATTTTTTAGGTTTTTTTCGCGGTTTGCCAACCATTCCATATTCATAATCAATTTAGGCCTGTGCGCAAGTCTTGTTTTGTAACAATTAAGTGACGCTTAATTGGGATTGCCGGGTAGGGGAATCCCTAGTTTCTCGTCAATGGTAGTAAAATCATTGTTATCTTTTAATACGGCAAAATCAATATCGGTGGTTTGTACTTTGGAGTTAATGCGCAGGCGTTGTTGATAAGGTTCGGTATCTAGTCTGCCATTGCCGTTCCAATCGCTACAAATTGTTTTGGTGCCGGGGCAATAGCCAATTAAATAATTTTTGTCGGCATAGGTGCGCATAAACAAGACCTGATCTAAATCGAGTTCGGGGAATGAATTGCTTTCGTCTATATTATTTTCATCCAAGCTGGGCAGTAAACCCTCGGAATACCCAATATCGGTTTCAGCCAATGTATAGGGCGCATTGTTGATGCTCCATTTGTACGAATAATTCATCACGCTTGGATAATTTGGTTTATAATTTATATTATCGTCACCGCCATGCTTTAATCCTAAAGCATGGCCCATTTCGTGCATAATTAAACGGTAACGCACAAATTGCGCATATTCTTCCAAATCATCGCTTTCGGTACTATTGATGCGAGGAGCCAATATTTTTAAATTTTGACTTGTTAACTGTGCGGCTCCTCGGCCATCGCCATCGTCTTGGCTGCCCACGCAAATGGTAAGTTTGTAAAATGCGTCGGTCAAAAGAGGATTATTGATGCTTTTGTCGCCGTTGTAGGTAGTGGGATTGCTAAAACAGTCAAAATCGCGCGGCAGAGCTTGGTCGTGAACAAAATGGAGGTTAATGCCCAGGCTATGGCTGCCATCGGGCATGGTCATATCAATGGGCATGGCGGCATAGGTTTCTTTCAATTTATTTTGCACGGCTTCGCTTAAAGCGCCTGTTACAATATCGCTGCCATCGTAATAAAAATGATAATCCACTTCCATGTATAAATCTTTTTGCACAGGAGATCCGCCCAAATATTTGTAATCTACCCAATTATATCCAAAATTTTCCCAGTTATCGGGAACGCCATCCCAATCGGTATCGGCATCGTTAGGGTTTAAGTGTAAAGATGTTTCGTAGGTATTGGGAATGCCATCACGGTCGGCGTCGGCCGTTGTGCTGGTATAAAGTATAAAATTTACCATGTGATATTTTTTACCATTGGGGGCTGTAATATAGCGGGGTTTTGAAAAAATATTTCTGGTTTTATAGCCTGTTTTGGACGCGCTAAAAACGGGCGCCATGGCTGGGGCTACGGCGTCAATAGAAGGCTCTGGAGTGGTTGTTGAAAAAACATAATAGCCGTTTGCATTGGTAAGAGTGGTGCTTTTAGAGCAGCTGGCGCAGTTTTGAGTGCTGATAGTAGCGCTTGCTATCCCGCGGTTTGTAAAACCATCGCTTACCTTACCGATGACGGCATAGGTGGCATTGGACGGAATGAGCGCAATAAGTTCGGCTGGGGCCGTTTCAGATTCGTCAGGGATATCTAAAAATTCTGTATCATCACTTGCAACATCGCTGGCGCTAGTACCGCAATTGCATAAAAAGGAGAGGCTCATTAACAGCAAAAACCAGGTTGTATGGCGAGGTCTCATGATGAGGCTAAGATAAAGCAAATGGAATGCCAAATTTTAAAAAGTATCTAAAAGCTTGATTTTGAATTTCTTTCTAAAAAAAGGCCTGATTTAGAAGAGATAGAGCTGTGTCAAAATGGTCCATTATAACACAAATGTGTAGGAAAGTTTGCAGCAGGGGTGTTCACACCTCATTGTGGGGGCTATATCATTTTTAGAGGGAAAGTAAAATAAAAGCGACTTCCTTTGCCAACAGTACTTTCTACACCCACATGGCCTCCATGGAGCTGAATAATTTCCTTGCAGAGAGCAAGTCCCAAGCCTGTTCCTAAATCGCGAGCATGCGGGTTACCAGAAAATTGTTCAAATTTTGAAAATACACGCGGAATAAATTCGGCCGGAATCCCAGATCCTGTATCAGTAATACTTAATGTAACTTCTTTGGGGGTGGTGGCAATTGCTATTTCCACATATCCTTGTTTAGTGTATTTAAAAGCATTGGTTAAAAAATTAGTGATAACACGCGATATTTTGTTTTCATCCGCTTTCACCATAATTTTAGGTTGGGAATACGATTCCTTAATGGCAATTTTTCTGCTCTCAGCGGCGACTTGAAAGGTTCCTATAATATCGTGGGCTACTTCTACAAGGTCAAATTCACTTAAGTGCAAGTCTTCTTTTCCTTCTTCTATTTTTGCAACATCTAAAAGCTCGCTGGTAGATTTAACCAGTCGTTGAATAGAACGTAGTGTAATTTCCAAAAACTTTTTTTGCTGAACATTAAGCTCTCCCGCATATCCTTGATAAATTTGAGATACAGATTCTTTAAGGAGTGTAAGCGGGTTACGTAATTCGTGGCTGACGATGTGTGTAAATTGCTCCAAATCTCTATTTTTTTCTTTTAAATTTTCACGGATATACATTTCGCGTCTTATGTACGCTGCTAAAATAAAGGAAAGGGCAAAAACCAGTGCAAAACTTAGCCAAGTAAATGGGTTTTTGTAATTATTAAAAAAATCGGCAGTAGGAAAAGTTGTTACTTGATAGTGCCGTCCAAAAAAATCGAAAGACTCGTTGAAATCAAGATTTTCGTTAGCAATGCCGGTAGAAACTATATCACTATAAATTGTAATTGGTGTTTTGTTGGTAATATCTGCAAAAGAAACGGCGATATCCTTTTCGGATGTGTACGAAAAAGCCTGTTTTATAAATAACGGTATGCGAATAATGGCAGCCAAAAAACCCTTGGTATTTTCAAATGAGTTATTAGTGTTTTTTGTTTTATAAAAGGGGGCGTATACAATAATACCCTTCTGATCTTGTATTGGTTCCCGTATTAAGTCAATAGGTGCTGAAGCAATGGTTGTATTGTTTTCAGCAGCTTTTATCATAGCCTCTAACCTTATTTTTTCGGACGCGTGGTTAAAACCCAGAACCTGAGAATTATCCTGCTTTGGAGCCGAAAAGAGTACTGGTACGTAAAAATCGTACACAGGAGTTGGTTTAAAGATGTTATGACCTGTTCGTTCCTTGATGGAAATTCCAGTATTATTTTCAAATGAAGCTTTATCAGTAATGATCGGAAGCCAGTCGATGGCTTGAAGTCCCATTTTATCGATAATTGTTTTTTTGGAAAAAATATAAAATTCTTTGTCGGTAACGTTTTCTGAGCCTTCAAAGAAACCAATAAACGGTTCGAGTGCTCGCTGAATAAGTTCAAACTCTCTAGTTATGGCCATTACTTTTTCGTGAGACTCTCTCTTAAAATCATCTCTCATTGTTTCGCCATTTTGGTTAAGGAGGAGTTGGAGAAATAAAAAGGGCAAAAGTAAAGCCATTGTAAAGACAGCGCCCAGTCTGTCGAGCGGGTTTTTTTTGTTCCAGGTAAGACTGATAAATCCAATTGAAAGAGCAATAAAGCAAACGGCTGTTGGAACGGCCATGCGTGTTAAATGACCCCAGCCAAAGGCTTTATCAAAGCCCAGCACATATCCTAAAAGTGCCGAAAACGCGAATGTGGCCAGCGTGTGGCTTAGATAAAAATTAAGGTTACTTTTTACAGCTGCCGAGCCTCGAGATAGCCCCATAATTAAAAAGCCGGTGATCATAAAACAAACGGCAGTGTTGGGTGCCGGCCTGCCTATGGGAATATTAGAGGTTAATACAAATGGTGTAATAAAAAGTGTATCAACCAGATTAAAGTGATAAAAATATTCGGCTATAATGATGGCGCCAAAAAGTAAAACCAACAGACCTAATATAAAGGCTTGCTTTGATTTATTAAAGCTTAGCAACAAGAGAGAACCAGCGCTTAATAAAAGAACTAAGGCCGTGTTAAATTGCATGGGTGGAAAATTTGGAATGAGTTGAACTAAAGGTAAGCTGTGTAAAAACCAGCCCATCATTACAATGCTGCAAATGAACGTCACTACAAGCGCCATGCTTTTAGCAATAAGAAATAAACGAGCTGTAGTTTTTTTTTGCACGCGTCAATTTTACTGTCTTTTCATGAAGATGGAAAGTTATGAGTAGATTTTTATTTGTTGTCACAGTCATAAAATTGTGTAAAAAAGAAGTCTTGATAGGGGATGCCCCTATTAAAATTTAAATCTAAACCAAATTTTTTAAGGAGCCTTTGTCATGAAAAATATTTTATGTTTATTACTGTCTTTTTTGTTTGTTGGTATGACGTTAGATCAGGCTGTGGCCAGTCATCACGAAGGTTCGGCTAAAAGTGAGGAAAGTTGCAGCCGTAAAAAAGAAGACAGTTGTAAAATGTCCAAGAGTAAAAAGGGCAAAAAGGAAACCTGTCCTTTGGCTGAAAAATGCAAAAAATGTGCAAAGGGTAGCGTAAAGTGCGGAGAATGTAAAAAATGTGAAAAAGCCCGTGCAAAAGCTAAAAAAGACGCTCATGAAAAATGTGATAAATGCAAAAAAGAAGGCAAAACCTGCGATAAATGTAAAAAGAAAATGAAAGAGAAGGAAGAGTGCAGCAAAAAAGAAGGTTGCGAAAAGAAAAAGAAATAGGTTTTACTAAGAAATAAGAAATAAAAAAGGCCCCGTTTGGGGCCTTTTTTATTGGAAAGGTTTAAGCCTCAATATTGCAGGCCACTACAGCGGCCATTTGCATCATGTCAATTGTGTCTCCAGCTTTCATTTTAGTTAAATCGGTAACGGTACCCGATTTGCTGGTAGATTTGGTATTGGTAAAAATAGGCAATAATTTGTCGTCGGCCACAATAAACTTGCCGGCGTTTTCGGGTTTGCCATTTTTGGTTTTGGTTTGAAGTTTGTTAGCTTTAATATAATCCCACAATTTTTTGGTGATCTCAGTGCGGGGTAATTCGCTTTCGCCCAATAAAGCGGACAATTGAGGTTTTAATTTTACAGGTACTTTTAATCCTTTTGCTTCAGTCATGTTTAATCTCCTTTAAGTAAAATAGTGATACTACGGAGTATGTCTCTACAATTTATTGAGGGCTATGAATAGCAAAAAGATGATGCCCTCGTAGGGCTTTTTACAGAAACTACTGAAAAATAAGTGGATTATAAAAAAAAGGTCTCTTAATTTAATTTAGATTGATATAGCATTTGTATGCGTTGTGCTGGGGCTATTAGGAGGAAAAATGAAAATACTTTTTTTAATAGTTTGTTTGTTATTTCCGCTCACTGGTTTTAGCGGATACAGCGATCAGCTACCCCAGCCCCCAGAAGAAAACCCCCATCCGCCTGTTACCGAAGCCGATAAACATCGTGTGGCCTTTGCCGAAAAAGTGATTGCAGCTTTGTTGCAACAAAATTTACCCCCTGGAGATTTACTACCCGGTGATTTTTTATACAGGCCGGAATATTTGTTTAAGGTGGATGAAAATTGTTTGGCCAGTATAGATTGCCTTAAAAGTCAGAAGAATCTTTTAGGTTATATACAGACGGTTAAAACTGAATATGGAACTCCTCTAGAAATTAAAAATACTCATATTATTCCCTGGTCGTGGGATAAATATCAGCACGATAAACAGGGTAAAAGCAATACATCCGCAAGTTTAAGTGTGCCTGCAGGGGGTAGTTTAAAGATGGATCAGTCTGAATCGGCTAAAAGCGTAAGGCCAGCTCCCGTTCAAATGCCGGATGAGTTTATGATGCATGCTTATGTAAAATTTAGAGAGAACTATTGGTACCACGTGGATATTTTTGTTTCGGAAGATGAAAAGGGGAACTTAAGTTTCCGTCGGTTTTTTATTTTAATGATGCAAAATCCCATGCCGCCGGGGGTAATGTGTTGAGGAGGAATTGCGGTCCTTGGCTTTAGGCCAAGGGCACTTGTTTTCTAAGTTTCTGCGCCTCAATGCTTTGCATTGAGACAGCATTTTTCTAAGTTTCTATCTCCGCCTTACAGACGGAGCCATAAACTAAGAAAAATGCGGGTTTCTTGGAACCAGGTGGCCACCTTTTTCCAAAATAACTGCGCGGACACAGCTATAGACGAAGCCGCGCGAGAACTCAAAGACAAAATTGCTTAACGCGAGAGAAAATTGGATCACGTTTTTTGAGAACAAACCGCGCGCTTGAAAATAAACGTGTGCACAAACCGTTCTGAGGCAAAACCCGCGCCACTTCGCCTTGGCTCAGCGTCACGGCTTTTGCTCCCTGCCCCGCAACGCGGGGCAACAGGCCCGCCCGTTCCTCGCCAGGGTTTCCGGAAGAACCGGAAGATTGTGCAAAGCTCCTCCCCAAACCCCTCCGCTTTGCACATGAGCATCGTCGCACTTTTATTGTTAAGGTGCTGTCCACTCCAGGTCCTGGATTGTTTTTAAAAGTGCTTTGAAAGAGGGGTACGCAAAGTTGGGTGATCCTTATTCCGTCCGTGCTTGGGTTACGGTTCCAGCCAGCTCGGGCCTGGTCCGGCCCGGGTCGTGGCCAGTCGCCTGCGGCGTGGCCTACTTGCCCCCACCCGCCCGTGGGAACCCGCCTTGCGGCCGCCCACCCCTATTTAAGGCGGGGAACGGCCAAGCCTTCGGCTTGTGCCTCGGCACACTTAGCACAATTTACGGGTTGATTTTTTGTCTATTTTACGTAAATTGTTCTTGTGCCGTCCTTAACTCCTAAGTCTGAATACAAAACTTTAGTTACTGATCTCATGGGTATTATGCGGGAAGGCTTAGAGGCGGCTAATGCAATTCGCCTTAAAACCTACTGGCAGATGGGTCGGCGTTTGTCCAAGTCCAAAGAATTGGCTTCCGCCAATTCGGCCGCGTTGCTGGCGCAACTGGCCGCCGACCTGAACATGGAAGTCAGTCTTCTTTACCGTATCCAGCAGTTTTACACTCTGTGGCCCAAAGGGGTTCCTGATACTAAGGGTTCGGTTCTTAGCTGGTCTCATTTTGTAGAATTGCTGTCGCTTAAAGACTCCAAAGAACGTGATTTTTACGTCGCAACGGCATCCAAGCAAAGCTGGAGCCGCGATCAGTTGCGCAAAGCCATTCAAAAAGATTATTTTCATCTGCGGCAACTTCCGGCTCCGTCACAAGCCGGTGGTTTAAGTCGTCCTGTTAATCCTCTTCATACTTACAAAGCTATTGTGGAGCATGTGGTGGATGGCGACACGCTTTTAGTCCGCATCGATCTGGGTTTTGAAGTCTGGCTTAATATCCGTACCCGTTTTCGGGGGATTAATACGGCCGAGTTAGTCAAACAAGCTGTTACTCCCAACCGGGCCGATCAAGCCAAAGCCTTTGTGGAAGAAAAGCTCAAAGACCTGCCTTTTATCATCATCAAAACCTACAAAACCGACATGTATCAGCGGTATGTCTCGGATATCTTCTACCATCCCACCTTAACCGACAAAGAAGCGGTCTATTCAGAGGGTTTCTTTCTTAATGCCCAGCTTCTGGAAGCTAAGCTTGCTGATCTCATGGATTAGGTCATCTATGGTTCAAGTCAGGTCGTATTTAGGCTGTTTTGGGCTGTATTTGAGCCGTATCTGAGTCGCTTTGGGTCATTGTGAACCGTGCTTACTACTCACTTTTTAGGCCTTGGGTCGTAAATGAGCTGTATCTGGGTAGATATGGGTAGTAATGGGTCAATTGAGCTGTTTGACTATAAATAGCTGAATTGACTTATATTTATTACTCTTCAGGCTTGGAGCCGGTGTTTTTGATGTAATAGGCGTCCTTAAAGTCTCCCACCTGGCTGATTCTTCCGGCTTTCTCCATTTCGGCCAGTATCCGGCCTGCGGTACTGTTGGAAACTTTCAGTACCGTCACCACTTCTTTGCGGGTTACTTTGCCATTATCATCGATGAGGGCCAAAACCTGGTCTTCGCGGGTGGTGTACTTTTCTTCGTTTGAGGGGTTTTTGCCGGTGGTTTCTTCGTAAATCTTTTTAGAAGCCTTAGAACCGAAGAAGATACCCAGTACTTGAAGAGCCACGGCGGTTAGGTCTTTGGGTAATACAAAAGCTTTGTCGATACTACTCATCACGAAGGCGATCAAAAAGAAGACCAGCCAGAAATAAACATAAATTGATCCTCTCTTAGGTGGGTCTTCCTTGCCTACCCAGCGTTTGATTTCTTTTTCGGCGGAATACGCACCAACTAAAGCAATGTAAACCGGCATCATCCCGCCGGGCATATCGAATTTTTCTTTTAAGATGAAATCAACCAGCATCAGGCCGATGTAGGTGATGGTGTAAAGAGTCAAAAGAGGAGAAAGCACGTCTTTGAATTTTTCTTTCCAGTTCATATTTTCCCTTCTTTTGCATTATTCAAAATTTTCTGCGCGTCTTCTAAAGTTAAAATCTGTAAATCCACTAATTTTTGTAATGTCCGCGCACCTAGCACAACCAGATTAACCCCGGCAATCTTAGTGCCTCCGGCTTTGCCAGCCTCTTCAAAAGCGGTTTTCTTTTCTTCTTCCGTCACCGCGCCAGTCTTAACCATCCCGCTCCAAAGCGCGTCATAATTGGTGTATACCAATGTCCCACCGGTCAGATCGGTCAGAATTGTCCCACTTGTCAGAGAGTCTTTGTCTTTAAACTTTGATTCATTCACAACTCGCATGGTTTCACTAAAAATTTTATCAACACAATAACCACCATCCGCAAAGCCACATTCGGCAGCACTTACAGGCAATGATAAAGCCAAAGCCATAGTCACAGCGGCAAATGCCGTAGTCCATCTTCTTTTTTTCTTCAAAGCGCGCATGCCAGTCCTTTCAAGGCTTCCACTTTTCCTTCTTTCTGCTTGCCAGCAATACGGATTTTGGTTTCGCACAGTTTGGTCGGATTACCTGTTACTTCAAAGCTCAGAGGTGCAAAGGCATCCTTTGGAAACTGTTTTAAATTTACAAAGTAACTTCCATTGTTCCAGCTCGCACTTTCAGGCTGATAAATTCTCAGCTCACTATCATTAGGTTGTTTTATCGATAGGTCACTTATAAATCGGATATCTAAACGCACATCTTCTTCCGGCCCACGGCCTTCGTTGGTTACCTGTACGACGTATTCGCTGGTGGGTTGTGGGGCGGCGGGTTGGTAATCAATCAACAAGCTCCCCACCTGAGTAGGGACGGCTTTTTTCGGTTCAACGGTATTATAAAATTGTCGGACAATGATTTGTGGAGTTTTGTCTTGGAGCACATAGTTAAGCCCGGTCAAAAATAAACCGCTACT